>NZ_DAMAGB010000048.1:46308-57027 GCF_031995485.1 Janthinobacterium sp. | reverse complement strand
GCAAGCAGATGGCGATCGACGCCGACCTGAACGCCGGCCTGATCAACCAGGAAAAAGCCCAGCTGCGCCGAAAGGACGTGGCCGCCGAAGCGGACTTCTATGGCGCGATGGACGGCGCCTCGAAGTTCGTGCGCGGCGATGCGGTTGCCAGTATCCTGATCCTGATCATCAATATGGTCGGCGGCGTGGCCATCGGCTCGCTGATGCACGACCTGTCGTTCGGCGACGCGTTCCGCCAGTATGCCTTGCTCACCATCGGCGATGGCCTGGTGGCGCAGATTCCGGCGCTGCTGCTGTCGGCCGCGGCCGCCATCCTGGTGACCCGTATCAGCGACTCGGGCGACTTCGAGCAGCAGGTGGCGGGCCAGGTACTGACCTCGCCGACGGTGCTGTTCAGCGCCTCCGGCATGATGGTGGCGCTGGCCCTGATTCCGGGCATGCCGTGGTTGATGTTCATGACGTTTGCGGCGGTGCTGGCGTTTGTCGCCTGGCGCCTGACGCAGCAGCGCGTCAAGGCGCCCGACACCTCCGGCATGGCCGCCATCGAAGCGGCCCTGCTGGGCGACAAGCCGGCCGAACTGGAATGGCAGCAACTGCCGGCCGTGCAGCCGCTGATGGTGATGCTCGGCTATAAACTGGTGGGCATGGTCGACAAGACCCAGGGCGAGCCGCTGAACAAGCGCGTCAAGGGCGTGCGCCAGAGCCTGTCCGAAGCGATGGGGCTGTTGCTGCCGCAGATCGGCGTGCGCGACGACCTGGCGCTGAAACCGTCGCAGTACACCATCATGCTGTCGGGCACGGTGGTGGCCCAGGCCGAAGTGCAGGCGGACCGCCTGATGGCGATCCCGTCGCCCAATGTGTACGGCCAGCTCGACGGCATTCCCGGCATCGAACCGGCCTACGGCATGCCGGTGACCTGGATCGAACCGAGCGCCAAGGCGCATGCGCTGGGCATGGGCTACCAGGTGATCGAGGCGCCGAGCGTGATCGCCACCCATTTGTCGAAAATGATCCGCGAATACCTGCCGGAACTGTTCCGCCATGAAGACGTCTCGCACATGATGGAGCGCCTGAGCGCGCTGTCGCCGAAACTGTCGGACGCGCTGGGCAAGGCGCTGACGCACACGCAGCTGCTGCGCGTGTTTCGCGTGCTGCTGGCCGAGAATGTGTCCCTGAAGGATATTGTGCCGATCGCCACCACCTTGCTCGACAGTTCGGAAACCACCAAGGATCCGATCCTGCTGGCGGCCGAAGTGCGCTGCGCGCTGCGGCGCCAGATCGTCGGCGGCCTGTTCGGGCAAAAAATGGAAATGCAGGCGTTCAACCTTGGTGGCGAGCTGGAGAACATGCTGCTGGGGTCATTGAACCAGGCGCGCCAGTCCGGCAAGGTCACGCTCGACAACTACCCGATCGATCCGCACCTGCTGTCGCAGCTGCAGGTCAACATGCCGGTCGCGCGCGAGCAGATGAAGCAGCAGGCCACGCCGCCGCTGCTGCTGGTGCTGCCGCAGATCCGTCCGCTGCTGGCCCGCTACGCGCGCCTGTTTGCGCCGGGCCTGCACGTGCTGTCGTATAACGAGATTCCGGAAAACCGCGAAGTGAGCATTATCGGCACGGTGGGGTAGGTCGGGCAGGTCGGATTAGCGCTTCGCGCGTATTCCGACAACACCACGGTCATGGCCGGCGATGTTGTCGGATTGCGGCCTGCGGCCTAAGCCGGCCTTCCCGTTTCATGTTCCTCATCGAGCGGCAGGATTTCCACCTGCGTGGCGTCGCCCCAATACTCCTTCGGCGCCGCCACTTCCTTCGACACGACCACCGGTTCTTCCGCTGCGGCAGGCGCCGTTGCCGGCTCGGCCGGATCGTGCGCCGCTTCGGCCGGCGGGCGTGTCAGCAGCAGCGCCACCTCGGCCATTGCCTGGAACAGCGGCTGCGACAATGCGGCGGCGGCCGCCTGCATCGGATAGCCGGCCTGCACGGGCTGCGCATGCAGCACGCGGTTCAGGCGGCAGCGCACCAGCCGCAGGCCGGCCTGGCGCACGCAGTCGGCGAGCTCGGGCAGCCTGCGGCGCAGGTGCGCCAGCGCCAGCTCATCGTCGGCCGCCAGCTCCAGCAGCACGCCATCGCTGGCCGGCTCCATCTGGATGACGACCCGCCCGATATCCTCGATCAGCAGTTCGACCCGCAGCGCCACGCGGCCTGCGCGCTTGCGCGGCGCGTCGTCCTGGTCGCCGCCGGGCAATACGCGCAGCAGCAGGCGCTGGCCGCCCCAGCCGTAGACGGCAAAGCGCCACGCTTCCGTATCGAGCGGCAGCGAGGAACGCGCCACCGGCTGCTGCTCGGCCATCAGCAGGTTGCCGGGCAGGTGCTGGCCGCGCGCGTGTTCCTGCAGCGCCGCGTATTGTTCGCCATAGGTTTTCACCATCACGCGCCAGGAGGCGGCCAGCTGCGCCGCATCGGGCGGCTGCCAGACCAGCTGGCGCGTAAAAAACAGTTGATTGACCTGCATCGCGCTGCTGTCGCGCGCGGTGGCGCCCAGGCTTGGCTCGCCGGAATTGGGTTTGATCAGGGCTGCCAGGCCGTCCTGCGCCTGCTGCAGCTGCGCCGGCAGGGCGCCGGCATCGGGCGCGGGCGCCATGAAGGGACCGATGGGCACCAGCGGCTGCACCACGCCGGGCGTCATCGGCGTGGCCGGGCTGACGTCGAGGCGCTGCGTGATCAGGGGCAGGGCATTGCCTGCGGAAATGCGGTCTATCGCCATTGCTGTTCCTCCCGCCTGGGATGAAAAAAAAGCCAACTGCTTGCGCAGTTGGCTCTGGTCTGCCTGACCTGAACCAGGTCAGGAGCGTCCGGCTATTATTGCAGCAGGGACATGACCATCGACGACATGCTGTTGCTTTGTTTCAGCATGGCGGTACCAGCTTGCAGCAGCATTTGCGACGCGGTCATGTTCGAGCTTTCGGTCGCGAAGTCGGTGTCCATGATGCGGCCGGTTGCGCCGGCGGTGTTGGTGCTGACGTTGGCCAGGTTGGTGGCAACGTGGTCCAGACGGTTGCCCGCTGCACCCAGAGCCGAACGTGCCGTGCCGACCGAGTCGATCGCCGCTTGCAGTTTGTCGATCGCTGCCGACGCGCCGCCGACGGCGGTCAGTTCGGTACCGGTCGACGACGAAGCCGCGCCGAACGTGTTGTACTCGGAGGTCGCGCCTTTGATGGCAGTGTGCATGGCGTCCAGTTGCGACGACAGGTCAAAGCTCATCGATTCGCTGGTCGACGCGCCGATCTGGAAGTCCAGGTTCGCGCCGAACTTGCCACTGCCTGCAGCGGCGGTCAGGTTGGCACTTGCCAGTGCGTGGAACGCGGTCGAGGCGGCCAGCTTGGCTTCAGCAACAGCGTTGGCTTTGTCAGCGTTGACGCTGGCTACCGATGCGTTGGTCAGTGCCAGTGCGGTGGCGGTGGTTGGCGTGGCGGTGTAAGCGGCTTGTGCCGAAACCAGCGTTGCAGCGGCGGTGGTTTTGGTGCCCAGGGTACCGGTGGAGGTGGTGCCAACAGCGGTGGTGTCGTTGTTTTTTTCGACCAGGGCTTTTGCCACGTCGTCGGCAGTTGCCTGTTTCGACATCAGTTTTGCGCCAGCGAACGAGGTGTTGCCCAGAACGTTGCTCAGTTCGTTGGTCAGCGTGTCAAATTCAGCTTGCATTGCGGCGCGGTCATCGGCAGTCGACGAACCATCGGCAGCTTGCGTGGCCAGGTCTTTCATGCGGACCAGGATGTTGACGGTCTCGCCCAGGGCGCCGTCGGCGGTCTGGATCATCGAGGTGGCGTTCTGGGTGTTGCGCATGGCCATGGCCATACCGCTGGTTTGTGCTTTCAGGCGGGTTGCAATTTGCAGGCCGGCAGCGTCGTCCATTGCCGAGTTGATGCGGTAGCCGGTGGAGAGGCGTGTCATCGAGGTCGACAGCGATTGTTGGGTTTTCGAGATCGACGATTGGGCGGACAGGGCCGCTGCATTGGTGTGAAGGCTCAGCATGAAGGTGCTCCAGTTAAGTGGTTACGGTGCGGAGCAGCAGTTTTTTGCGCTCTCCCAAGTACAAGACGACCATTGCCGCAGGAAAATTAAATTCTTTTAAGAAATTTTTGAATTTATTTTCAAGTTGTTGAAAATCCATCTCCTTGCGCCAGGCCTTGCCGCTGCAGCACTGCGCCCAGTTCCCGGTGCAACTGGGCATCGTCCGGTACCAGTGCCAGCGCCAGCCGATAGTGTTCGGCGGCCCCTGGCAAGTCTCCGGTTTCTGCCAGCACGGTGGCCAGATTGGCGTGCGCCAGGGCGTAGCCGGGATCGATCAGCACGGCCTCGCGCAAGCTGGCAGCTGCGCCGGCCATGTCGCCGGTGGCATGCCTGGCGCTGCCCAGGTTGCCATGGACTTCGGCAAAGCCGGGATCGAGTTCGAGCGCCCGCAGATAGCAGGCGATGGCGGCAGCATGGTTGCCTGCACCTTGCCACGCATTGCCGAGGTTGCCATGTGCCTGGGCATCGCCCGGCGCCAGTTGCACTATCTGCTCGAGTGCCGGCACCGCATCCTTGCCTTGCAGTTGCAGCGCGGTACCAAGCACGCTCCAGGCAAACACTGCGGCGGGATACTGCGCCACCAGCGCGTGTGCCGCCAGTTCCATCTCGGCGTGCAAGCCGGCGTGGTACAGCTCGGCGATATGGCTGGCGCTGGCGTCGGGCACGCTGTCAACCGCTTCCTGCAACGCGCGCTGGGCGCGGGCCAGGGCGGCCTGCATGTCCGGCGTATCGAAGCCGCGTCCGATGGCATTTTCCAGCACCTCGGCGGCCGCCGCTGCCTGCGCCGACTGCAGCAAGCCCTGCGCGTACGACAGGATGAATTGCACTTCGCCCGGTTCGCTCAGCATGGCTGCGCGCAAGTACGGCAGGGCCTTGTCGGGATATCCCAGTTGCCCGGCCAGCAAACCCATGTTGTGATTGGCGATCGCATGCTGTGGCTGGCGATGAATAATTGCAAGATACAGCGTTTCCGCCTCGACAAAACGGCCGGCCTGGTGATGCTCGATCGCCAGCACCAGCGCCGTATCGACATTGACCGAATGCAGCGCCTTCATGCTGGCCGCGCGCTGGGCGAGCGAGCTTTGCGCAGGGTCCGCTTCGAAAGCGGCGGCGGGCAGGCCGGCGCACCAGCGCTGCCACATGGTGCGCAGCGCGTTTTCCAGGCCGGCGGCGATCAGCGCCGGCTGCCCTGCCGCAGAGTTGTTCAGCCGTGCGCGCATGGTGGTGCGCAGCCGGGCGAGTCCGGCGATGTCGCTGGCGATGGCGACGCCTTTCCGTATGAAGTCGGCCTGGTCCTGCGCGATGAACTGTGCCAGGTCCAGGTGGCCCAGAATGGCCGCCCCGACCCGGCTCGGCAATGTCTGGCCGACCATGGTCAGCGTCGGCACGCCCATCCACAGCGCATGCAAGGTGGTGGTGCCGCCCGTATACGGCCAGGTGTCGACGCAGACATCGACCAGCCGGTGCATGGCGAGATAGGTCTGAATGTCGGTGACGGCATGAAAACTCAGCCGTTCGGCAGCGATGCCCTCCTGCTCGAACCAGCCGCGCAGCATCTGCGTGATCTGCTCGCTGGGCATGCCGGCGACCAGCATGCTCGCCGACGGCACGGCGCGCAGCAGGCCGGACCAGCGGGCGACGACATCACGGCTGATCTTGTTGGCACGGTTGAAACTGCCAAACGTGACATGGCCGCTGGCCAGCGCCGGCGCGGGCGAGATGGCTGGCGCCTCCGGCGATGGCACGTAGGGTGCGCAGGCTGGCAGCAACAGCAGTTTTTCGGTAAATTGATCGTCGAGCAGGCCGGGTGGTGAAAAATGGCGGTCCGTCAGGTAGTAATCCATCGACTGCAGGCCGGTGGTCATCGGGTAGCCCATCCACGTTGCCTGCAGCGGCGCCGGCTTGCGCGCGAATGCCGGCAAGCGGTTATAGCCGGTGTGGCCGGACAGGTCGATCAGGATGTCGATGCCGTCCTGGCCGATCAGCTGGGCCAGCGCGTCGTCCGGCAGGTCCTGCACATCGTGCCACCTGCCGACAACGGCGCGCAAATGGGCGGTAATGTGATCGTTCACCTTGTTGTTGCAATAGACAACAACTTCCAGCCGCGCCGCGTGCATCAGGTTTTCCAGCACCGGGGTAATGAAATTGGCCATGGCATGGTTGTTCAGATCGGCCGACACGATGCCGATGCGCAGCACGCGTTGCGGATCCGGCAGGTTCCGGTGGCGCGGCCACAGGGCGCGCAGCGGGGTCTCAAACTGTTCGCCGTAGCCCTGGTGCTCCCTGAACAGGGTGGCCGGATCGGTGCCGGCGCTGTGCGTGAGGGCGAACAGCATGTTGCTGTACATCTCGTTCCATGCGGGATTGATGCCGATGGCATGGCGGCAGGCCGCCACGGCCTCATCGATGCGGCCCAGCTTGCTCAAGGTGGCGCTGAGATTGTTGTGCGCCGCATAAAACTGCGGATCGTTCTCGATGGTATGGGAAAAATGGATCAGCGAGTCGTCCAGCTTTTCCAGCAGCAGTTGTACCGTGCCCAGGTTGAAATGGGCGGAGGCAAAATGCGGGTCGATCGCCAGCGCGCGCCGGTAATGCTGCACTGCCTGCTCGATCTGCCCCTGGGCCTGCAATACCGAGCCGATATTGTTGTGCGCATGGGCATGCTCAGGTGCGATCGCCTGCATCTGGCGGTATGCCGCCATTGCTTCATCGAGCCGGCCTGCCGCCTGCAATGCATTGCCCAGTTCGTTAAGCGTCTGCACATTGCTGGCATCGAGCGCCAGGGCCGCCTGGTAGCTGGCGATGGCCTCGTCGTGACGCCCGCTTCTGGCCTGCAGCTCAGCCAGTTTGCTCCAGGCTTGCAGCGAGGAGGGCGACAGCCTGACCGCATGCCGGTAAGCCGCCTCGGCGTCCGCCAGCTTGTCCATGGCCTGCAGCGCCATGCCGATGCTCAGGTGGATGGCCGCGTCGGCGGGCAGCGTTGCCTGCGCCGCCTGGTAGTCGGCCAGCGCCGCATCGATTGCCTGGTCTGCCTGGCGTTTGGTGACGGAAGGCAGCTGCCGCTGGCGGGGTGGTACGGATGAGGCAAACTTCGGGCGCATAATCGATTCAGGTGGAAGAGGGTAAGGGGCCGCCGGCGCGGGATCAGGCGCGTGGCGGCACGGCGGGTTCGCACAGCAGGAAGATGCTGGAACATAAATCCGGATACTGCTGGCCCAGCTGGTAGCAGCCTTCCAGGTAAGCCGGCGAGATGATGTCGGTTTGCAGCAAGCGATCCCATTGGAAGTTGGCCAGCGCCTTGAAGAAGATGCCGGAACGATGGGCCACCTTCAGCCCGGCCTGTACGGCATCGCGTTCCAGCGTGTCGAGCGCATAGGTGCGGCGGTGGCCGTGCTCGGCTTCCGCCGGCGTGACCGCCGCATTGTGGCTGATCAGTCCCATCTTGACCGCGATCTGGCGCGACGGCGCATGCGCGTTCGGGCACACCAGGAACAGGCGTCCGCCCTCGGCCAGCCATTCTTCGTTGATGCGGCGCAGGACGGCGACCGGATCGTCGAGATGCTCCAGCACATGGGTCAGGATGATGTTGTCGTAGCGCCTGGGCAAGGTGGCGGTTTCAAACGTGGAATGCATCACCTGCACCTGGTCTCCCAGCCGGCGGCGCGCTTCCGACACGGCCTCGTCGGAGGCTTCCACGCACGTGATATCACTGAAATAAGGCAGGAAGCGCCGCGTGAAGTCGCCCTTGTAGCTGCCCAGCTCGAGCAGGCTGCCGGCTTTGAAAAACGGTTCGAACGAGCGGATCATGTAGGGATGCATGACATCGAAATCGAAGCCATACGAATACTTTTCGTTCGCCTGGTTGGCCGAATCGTCGAGTTCCTGGTTGTAGTTTCTGGACGTGCTCATGGTTGGCTCTTTGACTGGGGGGATATTGCATTGATTGCACTGTCGGGTGTGGCGGACGCCGCGTCGCACAGGCGGGCCAGGCCAAAGCCATGCCTGCCGAATTCATTGCCGTTGTACAGCATGTAGATGGCGCCGCCGAGTTCGAACGTATGCGGATAGCACTGCATCTGCGCATCCCATCCGTCGGGCGACACGTCGATCCCGGCCAGGCTGTCATCGCGCTGCCACGTGATCAGGTCATGCGACCAGGCATAGCCGATGCGGTAGGCGCTGTTGCTGTCGGTCCTGAAACCATGTGCTTGCCGATAGCAAAAATACATGTGATGGCGGCCGTCGCGTTCAAAAATGGTGGGCAAGGCCTGGCATTCATCGTGGTTCAGGCGATCCGCGATGATGGGCTTGCCATCGCGCTGCCAGTCGATGCCGTCGCTGGAGGTGGCATGGGCAATCTTGTAGACACGGTCGGCTGCCTCGTCAGGGTGGAATTTTTTCCAGGCCGTGCCAAAGATATACCACATGTGATACACGCCGGCATGAATCGCGACATAGGCGTCGGCCACCAGGAAAGGCTCGTGCAGGGAAGCGGACATGACCGGTCCGTTGCCATATTTTTCGAACGTCAAGCCGTCGTCATGGCTGATGGCCAGGCCGATGCTCGCGTCCACCGACACCGAGACCTTGCGGTTCCAGCCGGTGGTATAGGCCAGCACGCGCTGGCCGTCGCGCACCATATTGACGGGAAAAATCCCATGTTCGTCGAAGCAGCCCAGGCCACCCAGGGCGATCACGCTGCCGGTCGACACGCCGAGGATGGTGCGCAGGTCCAGCGCGACATCGACGAACGCCACATGGCTCAGGTATTTGCCGGTCTGGTCGCGTTTGCGGGTCGAAAAATAGATGCGCAGGCGGTCATGCAGCAGCAGCGTTTGCGGCGATTGCGCAAAGCCCGTGCAGTCCAGCGGCAGCTGATGGTCGGCAGGATCGAACAGCTTGCCCAGTTTTTCCCATTTCATGGCGCGCTCCAGTCTTGCGGCGCGTGCAGTCTGGCCAGGCCCATGCCGGCACGGCCCATTTCATTGCCCTGGTAAATCATGTAAGTGGTACCGTCCACCTCGAACAAGTGCGGGTAGTTGACCATTTCGGCATCCCAGCCCGTCTCGGACACGTGCATGCCGGCCAGTTCGTCGTCACGTTTCCAGTGCAGCATGTCGGGCGAGCTGGCGTAGCCGATGCGGTAGCCGCCCAGCCGGCTCTTGTAGTCGCGGATGTCGCGATAGGAAAAGAACATATGATACAGGCCGTCGCGGAAGATGACGTCGGGGCAGGCCTGGCATTCATGCTCGCCCAGCTTGTCTTCAATCAGATCGTGGCCATGCTTGACCCAGTCGATGCCGTTATCCGAAGTGGCCATGCGGATCTTGTAGATCGGTTCGGGCAGGCCTTGCGTGGCGCGCCATTCTTTGCCGGCCACGTACCACATCTGCCATTGCCGGCCGTATTTGCGCACGCGCGGGCTGCCCAGCAGGAACGGTTCGTCGTGGCTGTAGCCCAGCACCGGTCCCGGTCCCAGGCGCTGGAAGGTATCGCCATTGTCCGCGCTGACGGCAATGCCGATCGCCGCGTTGAAGCGCACCGACTCGCAGCGCGTCCAGCCGCCGTAATACACGCGCACCTGTTCGCCGTGGCGGATGACGGTCAGGGGGTTGATGCCAAATTCGTCGAAGGTGCCGATAGCGCCGAGTGGCAGCGGCGGGGCCGGGCAGATATTGGTGACCTTCAGCAGATTGCCGCGGTCCAGATCGATATACGACATGTAGCTGACGTACTGGCCATCGACCGGCGCCGGCCGCGAGCAGAAATACACGCGCACGCGCTCTTCGTCCACCAGCACGGTGGGCGACTGGGCGAAATCATGCATCCAGTTGCCATCGTCCAGATCCTTGGGGTCGAACAGCTTCCCCAATTTTTCCCATTTAAACATTACCTTTGTCCTTTGCCAAATTGCACCATGATCATGTGGCTGCTCAATCCTGCAGGCGCCTGAGCACCCGGGAGCCCGTTTTCAGGCCGCCGTAATAATAGTCGTTAAACCCCGCCGCAGCCATCAGGTCGAACACCACCTGCATGTCGTATGGCACGCGGTGCAGCGTGAAGCGGCCTTCGGCATACAGCGCAAAGGCGGCGCGCGGATCGCCATCCCTCGGCTGTCCCACCGAACCGGGATTGCAGTAGCTTTTGTCGCCGTAGATTTCCAGCCGTTGCACATGGGTATGACCCGACACGAACGCCCGGCCCTCGACCTGCGCGAAGTATTCCGCGCTGGGCTTGAGATATTCATCGATCGGGTCGCCCCAGCCGCCATGTACCACGCGCACGTCGCCTGCCAGCAGCTGCACCGGCAGGGTTTTCAGCCAGGCCAGGTTGGCCTCGCTGATCACCTTGCGCTGGTAGGCCAGGCAATCGTTGACGCTGCGCGAGCGCGTGCAGAAGCCGCCGCCCGCCATATACCAGTCGTGATTGCCCATGACACAGGGTATGGCGCGTTCGCGCAACAGGTCGCAGCATTCATTGACCTGGGAATAATAGCCAACCACGTCGCCGGCGCACACGATCTCGGTGACGCCCAGGCGGTCGATTTCCGCCAGCACGGCCTTGAGCGCTTCAAAGTTGCCGTGAATATCAGAAATGAAGGCGATCGTCATAAAAAATATGTTCCTCTACATAGCGTACCGCGTGTCCGCGGCG
>NZ_DAMAGB010000048.1:27637-46298 GCF_031995485.1 Janthinobacterium sp. | reverse complement strand
AGTTTGCCTGACAGATAAAAATCGACGGCCATGGCGCTTTCGTTGTAGCCGAACGCCGCGCGGATCGAAGTCGACGACGAGATCCTGGGATTGATTTCCAACAGCTTGACGCCATCGGCGCAGGTCCTGAACTGGAAGTTGGTCGGGCCGATGGGCAGGTAGCGCCGGCACAGTCCGTCCAGGGCCGCGCTGAACTGCTCGCCCTGGACGACTTCGGCCTTGTCCGTAAAACCGTCTTTCGACAACTTGCGGCGCAAGGTCATGCTGGCATGATAGCCGCCGTTGCCATCGCAAAAGGCCGAGGTCGTAAATTCGTTGTCGTCATCGCCCACGATGGGCTGCGCCATCAAGCGGGGGCCCATGTCGTGCCGGTAGCGCTCGAACGTGGCGGCGCTGTCCACCCTGACGATGCCCTTGGAGCCGAACCCGCGACGCGGCTTGAGCAGGAAGGGCAGCCCATAGGCCGCCGCCAGCGCCTCATAAGAGTTGTCCAGGCTGCTATCGATGGCCCAGGGCAGGCCGGCCGCCAGCAGCGATTGGTAGAACAGCCATTTGTCCTGGCACAAGGCGACCAGGTCGGGCCGGTTCATGACCATGCGCGCGCCGTGCCGTTCGATCTGCGCGAGCTGGCCGGACCAGGTGTGCAGGTCGATCTCGATGCCTGGAATGATCAGGTCGATCTGGTGCCGGCTGATGGTGGCGCACAGCCAGTCGAGATAACCGGCCGCCGTGGTGGCGGGGGCCAGTTCGAAGACATCGCAAAATCCGGGCGCGACCGAGTCGGCATACATGGAGGTGCCGATCAGCAGCAGCGACGGGTCGGCCTTGCGCAGCGAGCGCAGGATGCCGTAGCCGACGATGCCGCTGGCGCCGGAAACAAGAATTTTCTTCATTGCATGCACTTTCTGTAAGCCGCCTCTTTTGCCATGCCTTGCTCCATCGAGATGGCAGGGTACTGCCCCAGCAGGCGGAACAGCGTATCGTCGGCCGGGCAGACATTGTCGGCGATATCGGGCTGGCCGGGCAGGAAAACCATCTGGCTGCTGCTGCAAAACGCCTTGGCCGCCGCCGCGATGATCTCGGAAAACCGCACCGGCTGCAGCTGCGCGCAATCGTGGCTGCCGGTGATTTTCAGGCGGATGGCCGAGGCGATCAGCCGCGCGACATCGTCGAGATGGATGAAATTGCGGCGCGCATCGTGGCTGCCGTAAATCGTCACGTTTTCGTGGTTGGCCACCTTGTCGATAATGGTGTACAGGAACGGCTGGTGCTTGCGGCAGGCCGGGCCGGTGCCGTAAAACTGCGATGGCCGGATGATGGCCAGCGCCAGGCCGCTGCGTTCGCTGTAGAGCCGGGTCAGCTCTTCCGCATGGCGCTTGGACAGCGAATAGGCGCTATAAAACGGCGACTGCGGCGGCAGGTGCGCAAAGATGCTCGAGATCTGCACCATGTGGCCGATCGACAGGGTAGTGCAGAGCTGGCACAGCTTGAGGGCGCCCAGCACATTGGTCTGCTCGGTCTGGCAGATGCTTGCCGCGTCGCCCGTGCCGAAGCTGGCCGCCGCGTTGACCAGCACGTCGATATCGCGCGGCATGCGGCCCGCATCGATGTCGCCGTTCAGGTCGAGCGCGACATCGCAGCCGCTGCGCCCGGCCGTGATCACCTCGGCGAACGCCGACAGCATGGGGATCAGCGCCTGCGCCAGCGTGGAGTTGCCACCGACGATCAGTACCCGCATGGCCGTCTCCCTGCCTTCATCGCCGCCGGCGTGGCCGGAAAATCAGTCCTGCGTGGCATGCTGCTCTTCCAGGCAGTGCGACAACTGGATGAACAGCGCGCTGCCCATCACGAAGGCGGTGGCGATGCGGCCCTGGTGGCGCGCGATGAACTCGTCGCCGGCACGTTGCGGTCCATTGCCATAGGGCCAGATATAGTCGTCGACGACGATCCAGCCGCCAGCGTTGACGAGACCGGACCAGCAGGCCAGGTCCGCGCTGGCCGCCGCGTACGTGTGATTGCCGTCGATATGCAGCAGCGCGATGCGGCCCTGGTAGCGGGTGCTGCCAAATGCCTCGGTCTGCACCTCGCGCCGCTGCCGGTAGTGCTGCGCGCCCAGTTCCGATGGCAGGCGCAGATAGTTGACATGGTCATGGCTGTAAGGCAATAAATTCATTTCGAACACCGTCAGCGCCTCGTTCGCATCGAATTGCGCCGAGACCTGGTCGACCAGGCCGGTTGCATCATGTTGCACCAGATGCGCGTTCGACCAGGGATCGACGCACAGCAGCTTGCCGATCCCGTAGCAGCGCGCAAGCCAGGCCAGCAGGAATGCCGATTTGCCCCACCAGCTGCCGATTTCAACGATATCGCCGTCCACGGCATGGCGCGCAATTTCGCCCAGCGCAAACATTTTTTCACGGTCGCACATGCCCGGTATCAGTTCGGCATGGCGGAACAGGGCGGCCAGCTGCAGCCGGCTGGCGCCAGGCCGGACCGGCTGGCCTACGCCTATGGCCAGCGGTTGGTGCAGCCACGCATCGACCTGCGCCTGCGCCTTGCGGTAGGCGGCCAGTTCGGCGTCCGCCGGCGACGTATTGAGCAGCGCCACGCCGGGCGCCAGCGCTTGCAGCGTGCGGTGCAGATGATCCCAGATCACGGGATTGGGCGTGTAGATGCCGCGAATGCCGTGACTGGCAACCAGTGCCTGCAGCGCGGCATCGAAGCCGGCATCGGTCACGTAGGGCAGATGCGCCCAGGCAGGATACTGCTGGCGCGTGGGGTCGTGCGCCAGCGACGAGGCACCCAGCACGGTTTTGCCATCCGTCACGCATTGCTGCAGGAATTCCAGCGATTTCGGCATGCCGCCGGGGAAAACCAGAATGGTGCCGCCGGTAACGTTGTATGTTTTTTGCATGATAGGGTCAGGATAAGAGTGCGTCATCACGAGCGGGCCGCCTGGCAGGCCGGCGGCGTCACAGCAGTTCGTAATTGTTGTCGATGGCGGCGCGTACTTGCGCCACTGGATTGAACATCAATACATCGATCAGCGACAGCCACGGCACGAACGGGGCGCCAAACTGTTCATAGGCAAACAGCTTCGAGCGGATGAAGCGCAGGTCGATGCCCTCGCGCAGGAAGTCTTCGCTCGCATACAGCGATTGTCCGCCGATCGCATTGACATAGGTTTGCGCACCCGCGGCCTTGCAGATGGCCAGCACCTTGTCCTGGCCTGTGAGCGCGTGGTCGATGTCGACCCCGGACGAGACCTGGATCGGCGTCGTAATGCCGAGATGGGCGCAGCTCGCGACCAGGCTGTGGTGCAGAAAGGCGAACAGATTGCGCGTGTCCTGCCGCAGCGTCGACTCGACCAGTGCCATGGTGTGCGCGAAATACGGCGCCTTGCGGTACGCGCCGTCCAGCTGCGCCAGCAGTTTGCCCGGCTTGAAGTCGGCGGCCAGTTCCCGTTCGCGCACATCGAGGATGTCGCTGTCCTTTTTCAGGGGCAAGGAGATAACGGTGTCGCTGCCATTGAGCAAGATGCGGTTGCGGTTGATCCAGCCTTTTTTCGTGTATTGGATATTGTCATACACGACAAACAGGTCGACCGCCGCGATCAGCTGGAAATAGCCAATATACGGAAAGAAATATGGCTGCATGATGGCAAGTTTCATGTGCCCGAGATCCTGTCTTCAGACGGCACCCCGGGGCCGGCCATGCTGGCGATCAGCCCGGTAATCAGGTCGATCTGTTCGAACGTCAGTGCAGGGTACTGCGGCAGGCAGATGACCTGGTCGGCAATCTGGCGCGCCACCGGCAAGTTCGCGGGCGCGGACGAGACCAGCCCCCGGTACATGGGAAAGTCGCTGATCAGGGGATAAAAGTAGCGCCGCGCAAAGATATGATGGTCGCGCAAGTGCTGGAACAGCTGGTCGCGGCTGACCGGAAAATCCGGTTTGACCAGGATGGGGAAATAGGCGTGGTTGGTCGCGTCGAGCGATTGCGCATGGCATTGTATGCCTTTCACGCCCGACAATTTCTGCCGGTAATAAGCGTCGACCGTCTGCCGGCGCTGCAAGGCCTGGTCGATGCCCTTCAATTGCAGCAGACCGAATGCCGCATTGATTTCGCTCATTTTCCCGTTGATGCCGGGCGCGACGACGGACGTCTCGCTGACAATGCCGAAGTTTTTCAGATGATCGATGCGCTGTTTCGTTTTCGCATCGGGACAGACGATGGCGCCGCCCTCGAACGTATTGAACACCTTGGTGGCGTGAAAACTCAGGACCGACAGATCGCCATGATTGAGCACGCTGGTGCCGTTGTGCCGGACGCCGAAAGCATGGGCCGCGTCATAAATGATCTTCAGGCCGTAGTTGTCGGCAATGCGCTGGATGCCGTCGACATCGCATGGCAAGCCGTAGCAGTGCACCGGCATGATGGCGGTGGTCTGCGGCGTAATGGCGGCCTCGATCTTGTCGGTGTCGAGGTTGAAGGTGACCGGGTCGATATCGACAAACACGGGACGGATGCCGTTCCAGACCAGCGAATGGGCGGTGGCGACAAAGGAATAGGGGGTGGTGATCACCTCGCCCGTGATGCGCAATGCCTGCAATGCGGTAATCAGCGCCAGCGTGCCGTTGGTAAACAGGCAGATATGCTTGACGCCAAGATAATCGCACAGGGCCTGTTCCAGTTCATGGTGGAACGGACCGGTATTGGTCAGGATCTTGTTTTCCCAAATCTTTTCCAGATAAGGAATGAATTCTTCCAGAGGCGGAAGCAGCGGCTGGGTAACATAGACCGCATTGGCGGGTTTGGCCGGAGGCGTCGGTGCCGACATGGTTGTACCTATTGAAGTATTATTTTCCTGATCGCTCACTGCGCCGATATCGACTTGTCATTCAATGGCATCTACAACATTACAGCAAGGTAAAAAAGCTTCAGGGTCCGCACAGGCAGGCAGTGCACAACCCGTTCAGCGTGCAGTGTAGTGTATCGGCGTGCAGTATGGCGCGGGCCAGCAGCGATTGTAACCGCTGGCGGCGCAGATCATTAAATTTCCTTAGGGAATTTTTTTCGGCAGGCGGGCCTGGCTGAAGCGGCCTGGCCGCATCAGCGCCGTCCTTGCCCCGGCGCTCCGGTATCGATCCATTCCATCGCGTGCTGGTAGAAGGACGGCGACAGGTGGTAGCGATCGAGATGCCACAGGCCATTGCCAAGGCCGTCCTGCCGGGCGGTGGCGGCGTGGAGATCCAGAAAATGCCATTGCCGCCGGCGCGCGCCCGCTGCCAGCAAGGTATTGACGCGGCGTATCATCGCAATGAAACCCGGCTTGTCGCCCGGGTCGCGGCGATCGGTCAGGTCATAGCCGGGAGCCGGCACGCCCTGTACCGTGATCGACGGCCAGGCGCGCTGGCCCAGGGCCTGGTCAAGAAAGGAAAAATAGCCGTCCACGGTCGCTTCCATCATCTGCTCCAGCTGTACGGCGCCGCGCGCTGCCGCGCGCCACATGCCTTCCACCGGCCGGCAATCGATTTCCCCGATGGTCAGCAGCAGCGGTCCGTCGGCCATGTCGCGCAGATGGCTCAGGACGCGCTGTTTGTACACATTCTCGCCAGGCTGGGCCAGATGGTGCATCTGTATTCCCATGACAAACCTGGCGCTTGCCCTGGCCAGCTGGCCATGCCAGGGGAAGACGCCATTGGCGGGCGACAGGCAATGCGATTCGCCTAGCACATGCAGCGCGAGCGCCGGGCGCGCCGGGGCAGCTGTTGCGGCAACTGCGGCACGCTGCGCCAGCGCCAGTTGACGCAGGTAGCGATAAAACACGCGCATGGCGCGATCGGCATCGATATCGGGCAGCGCTTCGAACGGCGCATGCTGCGCGGCAATCGACAGCACCGCGCCGGCATCGCCAGCCAGCCAGGCCCGTATCATGGCGTAGCTGGCGATCAGGCCCTGATAGCGCAGGTCGTCGGGCAGGCAGCCGGCAAAATAGCGCAGCTCGGCTTCCAGTGCACGCCCGCTGGTTCCTGACGAGACAAGATGGGTCAGCCATTGATTGATGAGCGGAAAATCGGCTTGTCCTGACGCCATGGCCCGGCGCACGCCCGCGCGCAGGATCTGGTTGGCCTCGTCAAACCGGGCCGAGGCATTGAGCGCATTCACCCGCGCATGGACCAGCGGCACGCTGTCATGCACGGCGGCAGGCAAAGCCTGCAGGTAGCGTGCCGCTTCCTCGTCGCGCTGCAGCCGGCCCAGCAGGTCGATGCGGCTGGCGCACAGGTCGGCCGTGCCGGGACAGATGGCGAGCGCGGCATCGGTGGCCAGCAAGGCGCCTTCCCAGTCGCGCTGATCCTTCAGCGACAGGCTCAGCTCACGGTATGCCTGCAGCGCCAGCGCTGGGGCTTGATACCGCACGGTGTCCGCTATCTCCAGCGGCGGCTGGCCGCCAGCGCGGGACGGCAGCGGTCCGTCTGGTTCAATCGCGGCCATGGCTTGCATCGATGTGCGGTTGCGCCGCGTCCAGCGCTGCCGCCGGCAGGCCGGCGCACCAGCGGCGCCAGATGGCGCGCATGGCATGCTCGAGGCCGGCGGCAATCAGCGCCGGCTGGCAGGCGGCGGAGTGTTTCAGCCGGTCGCGCAGGCCGCCGCGCAGAGCGGCGATCGCGGCAATGTCGCCGGCAATCTGTTTTCCCTTGAGGAAGAAGTCCCGGTCGTCGACGGCAATGTAGTCGGCCAGCGCCACATGCTGGAGAATTGCGGCGCCTACGCGGCCAGGCAGCGTCGGTCCGGCAATGGTCAGGGTCGGCACGCCCATCCACAGCGCGTGCAGCGTGGTGGTGCCGCCGTTATAGGGCGAGGTGTCGAGGCACACATCGACCAGGTGGTGCAGGGCGAGATAGTCGCGGCTATTGGTATGGGTAAAAAAGCGCAGGCGCTCGGCGGCAATGCCCTCGCGCTTGAACCAGGCGCGGAACATGTCGCTGGTCTGGTCGTTCGGCATGCCGGCGACCACCATTTTCGCCTCCGGCAGCGCCCGCAGCAGGACCGACCAGCGCCCGATGACTTCACGGCTCAGCTTGCTGGCGCGGTTGAAACTGCCGAAGGTGATATAGCCGTTGTCCAGCGCCGGCGCCAGGTTGACATCGGGCGCCTCGGGCGAGGGCAGGAAGACGGCGCTGGCGGGCAGGCGCACCAGTTTTTCGGTAAATTGGTCGTCGAGCAGGCCGGGCGGCGAATAGTAGCGGTCTACCAGGAAATAATCCATCGCCTGCAGGCCGGTAGTGCCTGGATAGCCGATCCACGTGACCTGCAGCGGCGCCGGCTTGCGAGCAAACGCGGGCAGGCGGTTGAAGCCCGTATGGCCCGACAGGTCGATCAGGATGTCGATGCTGTCGCTGGTGATCAGCTGCGACAGTTCCGCATGCGTCAGTTTCTCGACCTGGCGCCAGATGCCGGCCAGGCCGTGCAGATGGCGGCTGACATGGTCATCGTGGAAACTGTTGGCATAAATCACGATTTCCAGGCGGGGCGACAGCGCCAGGTGTTCCAGGATGGGGGTGATAAAGTGCGCTACCGCGTGGTTGTACAGGTCTGCGGAAACAAAGCCGATACGCAGGCGCCGCTCGGGCTCGCGCGTGTTGCCGTGCTGCGGCCAGGATGCGCGCAGCGGCGCTTCGAAGTGGTCGGCGTAGCGCAGGTGCTCGGCAAGCAGGGCGGCGGCGTCGAGGTCCTGGCTATGGGTCAGGTAGAACAGCAGGTTGCTGTGCAGTTCATCCCAGTCCGGATTGATTTTCAGGGCCTTGCGGGTGTGCGCGATGGCCTGGTCGATGCGGCCCAGGCGGGTCAGGGTGGCGCTGATATTGACATGCGCGCGGCGGTGATGCGGATCGAGTTTGACCACGGTTTCAAAGCTGTTGACGGCATCGCTCAGGCGACCCATCTCCATCAGGCAAGTACCGAGGTTGACATGGGCTGCGGTGGATTTTGGCCCCAGTTTCACGGCGCGCCGGCAGCTTTCCAGCGCCGCCTCCCGCTGTCCCATGGCGTTCAGCACGGCGGCGATATTGCTGTGGGTAACAGGATTGTTCGGCGCCAGCAGCGCCACTTGCCGGAAAGACGCCAGCGACGCATCGAGCTGGCCGTCTTCCTGCAGCGCCATGCCCAGGTTGTTCAGGGCGTCGATATTGTCCGGTTCCAGCAGCAGCGCCGCCTGGTAGACGGCGATCGCCGGTTCCTTGCGGCGGGTCTCTCGCAGCAGATCGGCATAGTGCAGCATTGGTGCGGCGACGGAAGCGTCGAGCGCGATGGCTTGCCGGTAGGCGGCTTCGGCCTCGGCCGTTTCGCCTAGCGCATGCAAGCTGCGCCCCAGGCCATGGTAATGGGCCGCGTTGGCGGTGGGCAGTGCCGTGGCGCTGCGATAGCTGGCCGCCGCCTGCGCGTTGCGATCAAGGCGGAACAGCACATTACCCATGCCGCCATGCGCCATGGCATTGCCGGGATCAATTTCCAGCGCTGCCGCGTAGCTGTGCAGGGCCGCTTCCGGCCGGTTCAGGGCAACATGCACGTCGCCCAGCTTGCGGTGCAGGTCGGCTGCCCCCGGTTGCAGCGCCAGCGCCTGGCGGTAGCTCGCTTCCGCCGGCTGGAATTGTTGCTGGGCCACCAGGATGTCGCCTTTGCCTACCTGCGCCATGAACAGCGCGGGATCGATCTCCAGCGCACCGCGGTAGCATTCCCCGGCTTCCTCGACGTGTCCTTGGGCTTGCAGCACGTCGCCCAGGCGGCTCAGGGCTACGGCAAAGTCCGGTGCAATTTCCAGGGCGCGCATGAAACTGCCCATCGCCAGATCGAGCTGGCCGAGGTTCATCCGCGCATTGCCCAGATGCAGATGCGCTTCGGCGTCGCCCGGCGCCAGTTCGACTGTTTTTTCCAGCGCGGCCAGGGCATCCTTGCCCTGCAGCTGCAAGGCCATGCCCAGCACGCTCCAGACCAGGGCGGAATCAGAGTACCGATCCAGCAAGGCGCGGGTCGCGCCTTCCATCTGGACATGCTCGCCGCTGTCATACAGGCGAACCAGATGGTCGATTTCCTGCTGGGTAGGCTGCTGAGCGTCACTGGTCGGCAATGCTGCGGGATCGTTAGTGGGCATGGGGAGCGGAAGGAGAGTGGAGGCTGGTCTGAATTGTAGCGGCTAGGGGGGCATAAGAGAAATTTCTTGCGCCGAAAGTGTTTTTTAAAACAAAATGGCGCGAACACCATGCAGTGTCCGCGCCATGCCCTGTTGCCAATTTTGGCGCCGAAGCGGTTACATGTTCGGATAATTCGGCCCGCCGCCGCCCTCCGGCGTGACCCACACGATATTCTGCGTCGGATCCTTGATGTCGCAGGTCTTGCAGTGCACGCAGTTCTGCGCATTGATCTGCAATCGTTCGGCGCCGTCGTCGTTTTTCACGAATTCGTAGACGCCGGCCGGACAGTAGCGCGCTTCCGGGCCCGCATATGTGGCCAGGTTGACGTCGACCGGCACGCTGGCGTTTTTCAGCGTCAGGTGGATCGGCTGGTCTTCCGCGTGGTTGGTGTTCGAGATGAACACCGACGACATCTTGTCGAAGGTCAGCTTGCCGTCCGGTTTCGGATAGACGATTTTTTTCGACTGGGCCGCCGGTTTCAGGCATTCGTGGTCGCCATGCGTGTGGTGCAGCGTCCACGGCGCCTTGCCGCGGAAAATGATCTGGTCGATGCCCGTCATCAGGCTGCCCAGGTACAGGCCTTTCGACAGCCATGGCTTGACGTTGCGCGCCACATGCAGCTCTTCATGCAGCCAGGACTGTTCGAACGCCACCGGATAGCTGGCCAGCTCGTCGTGCTGGCGCTGTTCGCCCAGCGCGGCGAATGCCGACTCGGCCGCCAGCATGCCGCTCTTGATGGCCGCATGGCTGCCCTTGATGCGGCTCATGTTCAGGAAGCCCGCATCGCAGCCGATCAGCGCGCCGCCGGCAAACACCAGCTTCGGCAGCGACTGCAGGCCGCCGGCCGTGATCGCGCGCGCGCCGTACGAAATGCGCTTGCCGCCTTCGAAGAACTTGCGGATTTCGGGGTGCGTCTTGTAGCGCTGGAATTCCTCGTACGGCGACAGGTAGGGATTCTCGTAATTGAGGCCCACCACGTAGCCGACCATCACCTGGTTGTTTTCCAGGTGATACAGGAACGAGCCGCCATAGGTTTTCGCGTCCAGCGGCCAGCCGGTCGAGTGGATCACCAGGCCCGGCTTGTGCTGGGCCGGATCGATTTCCCACAGTTCCTTGATGCCGATGCCGTACGATTGCGGGTCCTTGCCGGCGTTCAGGTCATATTTGGCCATCAACTGCTTGCCCAGGTGGCCGCGCGCGCCTTCGGCGAACAGCGTGTACTTGGCGTGCAATTCCATGCCCAGCTGGAAGTCGGGGCCAGGCTCGCCATCGCGCTTGACACCCATGTTACCGGTCGCCACGCCTTTGACGGAGCCGTCGTCGTTGTACAGGATTTCGGCGGCAGGGAAACCCGGGAAGATTTCCACGCCCAGGTTTTCCGCCTGCTGGCCCAGCCAGCGCACCACATTGCCCAGCGAGACAATATAGTTGCCATGGTTCTCGAAACAGGCCGGCACGGCAAAATTCGGTGTCTTGTAGGCTTTGGTTTCTGTCAGGAACAGGATGCGGTCTTCGGTCACGGCCGTATTAAGGGGCGCGCCCAGTTCCTTCCAGTTCGGGATCAGTTCGGTCAGCGCCTTCGGATCCATGATGGCGCCCGACAGGATATGGGCGCCCAGTTCGCCGCCTTTTTCCAGTACGCAGACATTGACTTCCTGGCTTTTTTCGGCGGCCAGCTGTTTCAGGCGGATGGCCGCAGCCAGGCCGGCGGGGCCGCCGCCAACGATCACCACGTCATACTCCATGGTTTCGCGCGGTCCGTACTGTTCAACTAAGTTATTGGGCTGTGTCATGGTCTCGTTTTATAGTCATTCAAATGGGGTGAAAATAGGATAAGTACAGCATCGCTGGGGAATTTAAGCACGAGTGTGCTTGTTTTTGGCGCGGATTGCAACTTTGGCGCCATTTTGCGTGACATTGCCCCTCGCCGCAATCTAAATCCGGGCATTTTGTGTAATGATGGCGTTTACTTTAGCCCAGCTGCAGGCAGCGGGAACTTGTCCGGTTGACAGGGACGGGCATCGGGTGTTGTTTAAAACAGAACAGGAGTAGCTTGTGGGCATAGAAGTCAATTTCGAGGGCAAGATTGCCCTGATCACCGGCGCGTCCAGCGGCCTGGGCGCGCGTTTCGCAAAAGTGCTGGCCCAGGCCGGCGCCCAGGTCGTGCTGGCGTCGCGCCGCACCGAACGCCTGAAGGAGCTGCGCGCCGAGATCGAAGCCGATGGCGGCGCCGCGCACGTGGTGGCGCTCGACGTGACCGATTTTGCCAGCATCAAGTCGGCGATTGCGCATGCGGAAACGGAAGCGGGGCCGATCGATATCCTGGTCAACAATTCGGGCGTATCGACAACCCAGCGCCTGGTCGACGTCACGCCGGAAGACTATTCCTTCGTGATGGACACCAATCTGCGCGGCTCGTTTTTCGTGGCCCAGCAGACGGCCAAGCGCATGATCGCGCGCGCCAAGGGCGACCCGAAAAAACAGCACCGCATCATCAATATCGCCTCGATGGCGGGCCTGCAGGTGCTGCCGCAGATCGGCGTGTATTGCATGAGCAAGGCCGGCATGGTGCACATGACGCGCGCCATGGCGGCCGAGTGGGGCAAGTACGGCATCAATACCAATGCGATTTGTCCCGGTTATATTTCGACCGAGATCAACGAAGATTATTTCGCCACCGAGCAGGGCCAGAAGCTGATCCAGATGCTGCCGAACAAGCGTCCGGGCAAGCCGGAAGACCTCGATGGCCTGTTGTTATTGCTGGCAGGCGAAGATTCGCACTTCATCAACGGCGCCATCATTTCGGCGGACGGCGGCATGACCGCGTTTTAAGCTGGCCGTCCAGGCTGCCAGTCAGGCCTGCCACTTCAGGCCGACCAGCTTGTGCACCAGCTCCGACGAGGTCGACGCGGCAAACTTGCGCATCAGCTTGGCGCGGTGCATTTCCACCGTGCGCGGGCTGAGGTCGATCTGGCGCGCGATCAGCTTGCTGGTCTTGCCTTCCACCAGCAGCGCGGCGATTTCCCGTTCGCGCGGCGTCAGCTGCGCCGTCACCGGCCGCTGCTCGCTGACATCCTCGAACGTCCAGATGCCGCGCCCCAGCGGCTGGCCGGGCAGCATCGCGTGGCCCGTGACGTGGCACCAGAACAGTTCATCGTTATTGCGGCGCATGATGCGCTCGTCCGAGTAGCGTCCCCTGGCGTTCATGATGGGAATGATGCGCTCTCCCGTGCGCAGGAATTCGTCGTGCGTGGGGTAGAGTACTTCGAACGATTGGCCATCGAGCTCGGCGCGCGTGTAGCCGAACATGGCGGCCAGCGCTTCATTGCAGCTGCGCATGATGCGGTTCTCCGACATGCACATGCCGACCGGCGCGTGCAGGAAAATGCTTTCGTAGTCGATCGCGGTTGCAGCATTCATCTGATGGGGATCACTCTCGCAGGTGGACTGGTGGCACGGCGCCGGTAGTTCTACGGTATTGTACTTTCGACCGGCGTATTTTATGCTCAGTTGCTGCGGGCGTCACCGCTCCATGCCGGGATGCCGCAAAGAATCACACAAAAAAGTTCAACAACCAGAGGGACACCCATGAATAAAGTTTATCCTGACGCCGCTTCGGCGTTGGCAGGCATCGTCCAAGACGGCCAGACCATCGCCGTTGGCGGCTTTGGCCTGTGCGGCATCCCCGAAGCCCTGATCGGCGCCTTGCGCGATTCGGGCGTGACGGGCCTGACCGCCATCTCGAACAATGCCGGCGTGGACGGCTTCGGCCTGGGCCAGCTGCTCACCACGCGCCAGATCAAGAAAATGATCGCCTCCTATGTGGGCGAAAACAAGGAATTCGCGCGCCAGTACCTGGCCGGCGAACTGGAACTCGAATTCACGCCGCAGGGCACGCTGGCGGAAAAACTGCGCGCCGGCGGCGCCGGCATCCCGGCCTTCTTTACCAAAACCGGGGTGGGCACCATCGTCGCCGACGGCAAGGAAATCCGCGCATTTGATGGCGAGCAATATGTGATGGAACACAGCCTGGTGGCCGATGTGTCGCTGGTCAAGGCCTACATGGCCGACCGCGCCGGCAACCTGGTGTACCGCAAGACGGCGCGCAACTTCAACCCGAACGTGGCGATGGCCGGCAAGATCACCATCGTCGAAGTGGAAAAACTGGTCGAGATCGGCGAGATCGACCCGGACGACGTGCACACGCCCAGCATCTTCGTGCACCGCATCGTGGTCAACGCCACGCCGGAAAAACGCATCGAGCAGCGCACCGTGCGCACTGACTGATTATAAGCAGTATTTACGCCTGGTAAAACCGTCGCGAGCGGCAGGGATTTGTGGCAGAGAAGCGCAGCTGTGCGGATGCACAGTGAGCATCGCAGGCCGCAAAGCGCGACGCGCAGCAGGTTTTGACAGGCGTGCCACTAACAAAAATGGAGATGATTATGGCTTGGACGAGAGATCAAATGGCGGCGCGTGCCGCGAAAGAATTGCAGGATGGTTTCTATGTGAACCTGGGCATCGGCCTGCCGACCCTGGTGGCCAATTATGTGCCGGACGATATCGAAGTGTTCCTGCAGTCGGAAAACGGCCTGCTGGGCATCGGCCCGTTCCCCACCGACGATGAGGTGGACGCCGACCTGATCAACGCCGGCAAGCAGACCGTCACGGCCTTGCCCGGCGCCGCCTACTTCAGCTCGGCTGATTCCTTCGGCATGATCCGCGGCGGCAAGATCAACCTGGCCATCCTGGGCGCGATGCAGGTGTCGGAGAAGGGCGACCTGGCGAACTGGATGATTCCAGGCAAGATGGTCAAGGGCATGGGCGGCGCGATGGACCTGGTGGCCGGCGTCAAGCGCGTGGTGGTGCTAATGGAACACGTGGCCACCGCCAAGGATGGCAGCACCTCGCACAAGCTGCTGAAACAGTGCGACCTGCCATTGACGGGCGTCGGCGTGGTCGATGTCATTATCAGCGACCTGGGCGTGATCGACGTGACGGAAAGCGGCCTGAAGCTGGTCGAACTGGCGCCGGGCGTGACCAAGGAGCAGGTGCAGGCCGCCACCGGCGCCGAGCTGGACGTGTCTGCCGTGTAAGCAATCCTGGCAGTAATACATGGGGCGGACCGCGATGTCCGCCTTGTTTGTGCACATGCTATCAGTGCGCGCATAAAAAAAGCCCCGCAGATTGCTCTGCGGGGCTTTTGCCTTGTGTGGCCGGGATTACTTCACGATATTGACGGCCGGTGCGACGTAGGCATCGTCGGCAGGGTGGGTCGGATGGGCCAGCTCGCTATGCAGCTTGTCCATGTCCAGCTCTTTTTCCCATTTCGAGACGACGATGGTGGCCACGCCGTTACCGACGAAATTGGTCAGCGCGCGGCATTCGCTCATGAAGCGGTCGATGCCCAGGATCAGCGCCATGCCGGCCACCGGGATTGTCGGCACCACCGCCAGCGTTGCCGCCAGGGTGATGAAGCCGGCGCCGGTGATGCCGGACGCGCCTTTCGAGGTCAGCATCGCCACGCCCAGGATGGTCAGCTCCTGCCAGATGGTCAGTTCCGTGTTGGTGGCTTGCGCCACGAACAGGGCGGCCATGGTCATGTAGATATTGGTGCCGTCCAGGTTGAACGAGTAGCCGGTAGGAACCACCAGGCCAACCACCGGCTTGGAGCAGCCCAGGCGTTCGAGTTTTTTCATCAGGGCCGGCAGGGCCGATTCCGACGAGCTGGTGCCCAGCACGATCAGCAGTTCTTCCTTGATGTACAGCAGGAAGCGGCCGATCGAGAAACCGGTGTACTTGGCGATCAGGCCCAGCACGACGAACACGAACAGGAAGCAGGTCAGGTAGAACGAACCCATCAGTTTAGCCAGCGGAATCAGCGAAGCCAGGCCGTATTTGCCGATGGTGAAGGCCATCGCGCCGAATGCGCCGATTGGAGCAACTTTCATGATGATGTTAACCATGCCGAAGATGGCGTGCGACAGTTCGTCGATCAGCTTGGTGACCGGACGGCCGCGCTCGCCGAGCAGCGACAGCGAGAAGCCGAACAGGATGGCGATCAACAGTACCTGCAGGATGTCGCCCTTGGCGAAGGCATCGACAAAGGTCTTCGGGATGATGTTCATCAGGAAGTCGGTGGTAGTCAGGCCTTCGGCGTGCGTGTATTGCGCGATCGATTTGGCATCGAGGTGGGCCGGGTCGGCATTGAAGCCGGCGCCCGGTTTCAGCACGTTGGCCACGACCAGGCCGATGGCCAGCGCGAAAGTGGACACGACTTCGAAGTAGATCAGCGCCTTGCCGCCGACGCGGCCGATTTTCTTGACGTCCTGCATGCCGGCGATGCCGGACACGACGGTACAGAAGATCACCGGCGCAATGATCATTTTGATCAGTTTGATGAAGCCATCGCCGAGCGGCTTCATGTCGACGGCGTTCGATGGATAGAACACCCCCAGCAGCACGCCCGCCACGATGGCGAACAGCACCTGGACATACAGGATTTTATAAAATGGTTTTTTCACGGAAAGTCTCCTCTTGCGGGTTGATGGATGCGATCATCCCCGCAATGGCTGCCCCGCTCAATTGTGGATAACCGCAGATATGCACATTTCGTATATCGGGTATGCAACAGCGAAAATGCGGCCGAAAGCATGCTGCGGCGCAGCAAACAGGGGCCAAATCAGCCGCGCGCTTGGAGCATTGCCCGTGCTGCGCTACACTTCGGCAGAGGCTTGCGCGCCGCGCCCATCTGCATGTCCGGCGTGCTGCTGTTTTTCCATCGAATGACACCATCTGGAACCCGCATGATCGAAGAGCGCATCAAGTCCGTCCAGTGCATTTCACCGGCCGGCCTGCACACCATGTCCTACAAGGAGTGGGGTGCAGCCGACAATCCGAACGTGCTGGTCTGCGCCCATGGCGTGACGCGCGTGGGCGACGATTTCGACAGCCTGGCGCGTGCCATGGCCAGCGACTACCGCGTGATCTGCCCCGACGTGGTGGGGCGCGGCCGTTCCGGCTGGCTGGCCAATCCGCAGTTCTACCGCGTGCCGCAGTATGTGAGCGACATGGTGACCCTGCTGGCGCGCGTGCTGGCCAATGGCGAACGGCAAACGGTGGACTGGTTCGGCACCTCGATGGGCGGCCTGATCGGCCTGGGCCTGGCGTCCTTGCCGCACAGCCCGATCAGCAAACTGATCCTCAATGATATCGGCCCGACCCTGGCGCCGGAAGCGCTGCAGCGCATCGGCGACTATATCGGCCAGGACTTGCGCTTCGACACGTTCGAGCAGGGCGCCGGTTTTGTGCGCGCCGTGTCGGCCAGCTTCGGTCCGCATAGCGACGAGGAATGGCACAAGCTGGCAAACGACGTATTGCGCCAGGGCAAGGACGGCCACTGGCGCCGCCATTACGACATGGGCCTGGCGCTGCCGTTCCGCTCCGCCACGCCGGAGTCGGCCGCCACCGATGAAGCGATGCTGTGGGCCGCCTACGACGCCGTGCGCTGCCCGACCCTGCTGGTGCGCGGCGCCGAGTCCGACCTGCTGTCGCACGAGACGGCGCAGGCGATGCTGCTGCGCGGCCCGAAAGCGCAGCTGGTGGAAATTGCCGGCGTCGGCCATGCGCCCACCTTTATCCATGACGACCAGATCGCCATCGCACGCCAGTTCTTGCTGAACAAGTGAGACAGTAACTTACCGAATTTGTCATACGATTTTGAAACAAACAGAAAGAACAGCATGGAAATTACCCGCTTGCACGTAGGCAAACGCCTGTCCGAGGTTGCCATCCATAACGGCACCATCTACCTGGCCGGCCAGATCGCCGAAGACACCACGCAGGACATTATCGGCCAGACCCGCGAAGTGCTGGGCCATGTCGACCGCCTGCTGATGGAAGCGGGCAGCGACAAGACCTGCATCCTGTCGTGCCAGATCTATCTCGCCGACATGAAGGATTTTGCCGGCATGAACGAAGTGTGGGACGACTGGGTCGCCTCGGGCCACACGCCGCCGCGCGCCACGGTGGAAGCCAGGCTGGCCAATCCGGCCGTGCTGGTTGAAATCGTCATCATCGCTGCAGAACGCTAAGGTATTCCATGGTTTCCACTTCGGCCCCGAATAGCGCCATCTCGGAACAACTGGTAGAGGGCCTGAGTGCGCCGGACAGCGCGCGCGTGCTGGACGCGTTTGCCTACGCCACCGAGGCGTATGGCGACAAGCTGACCTTTGCCGGCCGTCCGGCGCTCGACTTTGCCATCGGCGTGGCCACCACGCTGGCCTTCCTGCGCAGCGATGCGGAAACGCGCATCGCCGGCCTGATGTTCGAGCTGACCCTGCTCGAACCCGATACCGCAGCCGATATCGAGCCGCGCTTCGGCAAGCAGGTGTGCGACCTGGCCACCGGTGTGCGCCAGCTGATCCGGCTGCGCGCGCTGACGCAGACCTCGCATGCGGGCGGCGCCGGCGCACGCGGCAAGAATGCGGCGCAGCAGGCCGTGGCGCAAGTGGAAACCCTGCGCAAGATGCTGCTGGCCATGGCGTCCGACATGCGCGTGGTGCTGGTGCGCCTGGCCTCGTGTGTGACAACGCTGCGCTATTTTGCCGACCTGAAACTGTTCAACGACATGACGCGCGAATACGGCCGGGAAACCCTGGACCTGTATGCGCCACTGGCCAACCGGCTCGGTATCTGGCAGCTGAAGTGGGAACTGGAAGACCTGTCGTTCCGCTTTATCGAGCCGGAAGCGTATAAGCGCATCGCCAAGATGCTGGAAGAAAAGCGCATGATGCGCGAGGGTTTTGTCTCCTCGGCCATTTTGCGCCTGCAGACCGAGCTGGCTTCGGCCGGCATCGCCGCCGAAGTGTTTGGCCGCCCAAAACATATCTACAGCATCTGGAACAAGATGCGCGGCAAGGAACTCGACTTCACGGCGCTGTACGACGTGCGCGCGTTTCGCGTGATCGTCGCCGATGTCAAGACCTGCTACACGGTGCTGGGCGTGGTGCACAATATCTGGACGCCGATCCCGAAAGAATTCGACGACTATATCTCGCGCCCGAAACCGAACGGCTACCAGTCGCTGCACACGGTGGTGACGGCCGACGACGGCCGTCCGCTGGAAGTGCAGATCCGCACCAACGAAATGCACAGCTTTGCCGAATATGGCGTGGCCGCGCACTGGCGCTACAAGGAAGAGGGCGGCTCGAATTTTGCCGGCCAAAAATACGACGAAAAGATCGCCTGGCTGCGCCAGCTGCTGGCCTGGAAAACCGAGGTGGCCGACGCCGTCGTCGGCCAGGAAGAAATCCAGCGCGAGTGGGTGGAAAAACTCAAGTCGGCCACGCTGGACGACCGCATTTTCGTGATGACGCCGCAGGCGCGCGTGCTGGAACTGCCGGTCGGCGCCACGCCGGTCGACTTTGCGTATCACCTGCACAGCGACGTGGGCCACCGCTGCCGCGGCG
>NZ_DAMAGB010000048.1:0-27627 GCF_031995485.1 Janthinobacterium sp. | reverse complement strand
TACGCAGCTGAAAAACGGCCAGACCTGCGAAATCATCACCGCCAAGGGCGCGCCGGGCACGGCCGGGCCGTCGCGCGACTGGCTCAGCGCCGGCTACGCCGTCAGCACCCGCACGCGCTCGAAGATCCGCGCCTGGTTCCATGCGATCGACATGCAGGAAACCCTGGGCCACGGCCGCGCGCTGGTGGAGAAATCGCTGCAGCGCGAAGGCAAGACGGCCGTCAACCTCGAAGCGCTGGCGCAAAAGCTGGGCTTCGGCAAGGTCGATGAACTGTTTTTATCGGTCGGCAAGGATGAGTTCAGCCTGCGCCACGTGGAGCAGGCGCTGCACGATACGGGCGAAGTGGTGGAGCCGGAAGACGCGGTGCTGGTCGGCAAAAGCCGCGCTTCCAGCGTCGACCAGGGCGCCAAGTCCGGCGTGCTGGTGGTCGGCACGGAAGGGCTGATGACGGTGCTGGCCAAGTGCTGCAAGCCGGCCCCGCCGGACAGCATCGTGGGTTTTGTCACGCGCGGCAAGGGCGTCTCGATCCACCGCGCCACCTGCAAGAACTTCGAGGAAATGCGCGCCAAGGCGCCCGAGCGCGTGATTTTCACCGAATGGGGCAGCACCGGCGGGCAGGACACGGTGTATCCGGTCGACATCTTCATTCTGGCCGGCGACCGCCAGGGCCTGCTGCGCGATATCTCCGAGATCTTCTCGCGCGAGAAAATCAACGTGATCGGCGTCAATACCCAAAGCGCCAAGGGCCAGGCCCGCATGACCTTTACGGCCGAGATCAGCTCGACCGCGCAGTTGCTGAAGGCCTTGAATGTGATCAAGGATGTCAGCGGGGTACTGGAAGCAAGACGCAGCTAGCCTTTTTTAACCCCAACGGCAGATGCCGGGGTCGGACCCTGAGGGTCCGACCCCAGTCCTTGCCGGTGGGTCTGGTCACCCGCATGCAAGCCCGCCATGGAAGTCGTCTCCGGCTGCAAGGTGATATGATCGATGCCATGGCTGGCCAGCAGCATGGTCTTGATCGCGCGCAGCACGGTCGGCCACTGGTCCAGGTGTTCGATCTGCACGTGGCCGATCAGCGCCGGCTGGCCCGGCGACATGTCCCACACATGCAGGTCGTGCACCGACAGCACGCCGGGGATCTGTTCGACGTCGGCGCCCACCTGCAGGTAGTCGATCTGCTGCGGCACGCCTTCCATCAGGAAGTGATACGAATCCTTCAGCACGCCAAACGTCGACTTCAGGATCAGCAGCGACACCAGCACCGACAGCAGCGGGTCGATCTGCATCCAGCCCGTAAAATAAATCACGGCGCCGGCCACGATGGCGGCCACCGAACCGAGCAGGTCGCCCATCACGTGCACGAGGGCGGCGCGCGTGTTGACGCTTTCCTTGTCTTTCGACAGCACCCACGCCACCACCAGGTTGATCGCCAGGCCGATCACGGCCACCACCACCACCGTGTCGCCATGCACCGCTTCCGGCGTGGAAAAACGCAGCACGGCTTCAATGCAGATCCAGCCCACCACGCACAGCATGGCCAGGCCGTTGACAAACGCGGCCAGCGCTTCGGCGCGGCCGAAACCGAACGAGTGGCGCGGCGACGGCGGACGGCGCGCGATCACTTGGGCCAGCAGCGCCAGGCCCAGCGCCGCCGCGTCCGTCACCATATGGCCAGCGTCGGAAATCAGCGCCAGCGAGTTGGACAGGAAGCCGAACGCCACTTCGACGCCGGCAAACGACAGCGTCAGCCCCAGCGCCCACGCCAGCACGCTTTGCTTGCGCCCTTCGAACGAGTGCGTATGCTTGGCGTCGCCTTTCAGATGCGCGTGCAGATGGGTGTGATCGTGGTCATGGTCGTTCTTGGCGTGCATGGAATACTTTATGGAATGATCTTGCCGCCAGTGTAATGGAAAGGCTTGCATGCCGTGAGGACGGCAGGCGCAAAAAAAAGGCTCTGTCATCGCAAGACGTGGGATCGTTCTGGAATTGCTGAGGTCTAACGAATCAGTTATTTTCTTCCAGGAGCATGCAATGGACGCTTCCCAGTGGCAACTGTTTCGCAAGCAGCTCACGCAACTGTCGACTTCGTGACCGGCGCGGCACAGCTGACCACGGCAAAATTGCACAATTGCCTGCCGCCCGTCATCGACCGTGACATTCTGCTGGTCAGCGATGGCCATCCGGCCTATCCCGTGTTTGCGCGGGAGAACGGCATCCAGCACGAGGCGGTGAATCTGCGCGCCGGCATCCGGGTGCGGGGCGCGATTCACGTGCACAACGTCAACGCCTACCACAGCCGTTTGCGGCAATGGCTGCGCCCGTTTCACGGCGTGGCGAAACGCTACCTGCCCAACTATCTCGGCTGGCGCTGGATACTCGACGCCAGGAGAATAATGTCGCCAGAAAGCTTGCTCAGGGCTACCTTGGGCATGTTCCCCCATCTGTCGGTGACATAGCCCAAAAAAACCTGCATGGCCGCAAGGCAATGCAGGTTCTGCCGTACAAGCTGCGTTACGCAGCTGCAGCCGTCTCGCCGAACTTCCCCTCGCGGAAGTCCTGTACCGCCTGGAATACCTCGGCCTGGGTATTCATCACGAAGGGACCATACTGCGCGATCGGTTCGTTCAGCGGCTGGCCCGCCACCAGGATCACGCGGCCGCCTTCGGGCGCCGTGATGCGCACGCCGTCGCTGCCGGCGGTATTGGCAAAAATCGCCATGCGCAGGGCCGGCACCGGCTTGCCGTCGACCTGGACTTCGCCCCGGAACGTGTACAAGAAGGCGTTATGGCCGGGCGGCAAAGGCTGCTCGAACGTGCTGCCAGCCTGCAGGTCGATATCGAGGTACAGCGGTTCCGTGCGCTCGCGCTGCACCGCGCCCGTCACGCCATGGCTGCTGCCGGCGATGACCTGCACCGCCACGCCCGAGTCGGTGGTGTAGCGCGGGATTTCGCTGCTGGTGAAATCGCGGTACCACGGCGTGCGCATCTTCTCGCTCGCCGGCAGGTTCAGCCACAACTGGAACCCTTCCATCACGCCTTCTTCCTGCTCCGGCATTTCCGAGTGGATCACGCCGCTGCCGGCCGTCATCCATTGCACGCCGCCCGAACTGAGCAGGCCTTCGTGGCCGGCGCTGTCGAGGTGGCGCATGCGGCCCGTGATCATGTACGAGACGGTCTCGAAGCCGCGGTGCGGGTGCTCGGGGAAGCCGGCGATATAGTCGTTCGGCTGGTCGCTGGCAAAATTGTCGAGCATCAGGAACGGATCGAGGCGGCGTTGCAATTGCTGCGTCAGCACGCGGTTGATCTTCACGCCGGCGCCATCCATGACGGCCTGGCCGGCAATCACGCGCTCGACGGTGCGCGCGGTGGTGACGGTGCTGCTGGTGCTGACGGTAGTGATATCGTTCATGATGCCCTCCAGTAAATGCTGTTCGTTTGAATGCTTAGACGAGGATCGCGTTGATCTCGGCGTCGGCCTGCGCTTGCGCCCTGGCGACGGCTTCCGGGCCCATGCCCATGCCTTCCGCATACACATACTGCACGTCGGTCAGGCCCAGGAAACCGAACATGGTGTTCAGGTAAGGCACCTGGCTGTCGGTGGCATTGCCACGGTGCAGGCCGCCACGCGACAGGCCTACCAAGACTTTCTTGCCGCTCAACAGGCCAACCGGGCCTTTTTCCGTGTACTTGAACGTGACGTTGGCGCGGGCAATCGCGTCGAACCAGCTTTTCAGTTGCACGGTGATGCCGAAGTTGTACATCGGCGCGCCAACCACGATCACGTCCGCTGCCTGTACCTGGGCGATCAGGGCGTCGTCGAGCGCGATGCGGGCAGCCTGCTCGGCGGTGCGCTGCTCGGTCGGCGTGAACAGAGCCTGCAGGGTTGGCTCATCCAACACCGGATGCGGTTCGGCGGCCAGGTCGCGGCGCACCACGGCGGCGTCCGGGTTGGCGGCGAGTACGCGGGCCACCAGGGCATCGGCCAGGCGGGTGGAGGCGGAACCGGTGCTGCGGGCGCTGGAATTGATTTGCAGGATGTTCATGGTGTTTCTCCGTGTTGGGTAGGTGAAGTGTCTTGCGATGAATGAACTATAGCAATTCCAAAATTGATGCGGAAGCCGCTAAAATGGATAACATTCATCCACTGGTGGAACAATCAAACAAGGAATGACATGGAAATCGATCCCGGCGACCTGCTGCTGTTTGCCCGCGTGGTGGAATGCGGCAGTTTTTCGCGCGCGGCCGACAGGGTGGACTTGCCCAAGTCGACGCTGTCGCGGCGTATCTCGCTACTGGAAGGCAAGCTGGGCGAACGGCTGCTGCAGCGCACCACGCGCAAGCTGGTGCTCACCGAGTTCGGCGCCAGCCTGCTGGAGCACGCGCGCAAGGTGGTGGAGGAAACCGAGGCGGCCGGCGCGCTGGCGCAACACCGCCAGGCCGGCCCCAGCGGCCTGCTGCGCATCTCGATGCCGGCCGACTTTGCCGACACGCTGATGCGCCAGGTGCTGGCCGAGTTCGTGCGCCGCCATCCGGCCATTTCGCTGGAGCTCGACTTGTCGGCACGCCGCGTGGATCTATTGGAAGAGAATTTTGACCTGGCGATCCGGATGGGCAATTTGCCCGATGACGCCAGCCTGGCCGCACGGCGCGTGGCCTTCAGCACGCTGGCGCTGTATGCCTCGCCGCAATACACGAGCGTGCACGGCTTGCCCGAGCATCCCGACGACCTGTTCCGGCACGATCTGTTGAGCTTGCCGCGCGCCCAGCACGGTCTCGTGCGCTGGACGCTCATCCGTGGCAAGACCACGTGGGAGCGCGACTTGCCGGTACGGCTGCTGGCCAATTCGCCGGAGTTATTGGTACGCATGGCGTGCACCGGGGTGGGCATCGCCGCCAGCACCGACCGCTTCGCCAAGGCCTATCTGCAGACGGGGGAGCTGGTACGCGTGCTGCCGGAATGGAATTTTCCACTGGTCACGGGTTGGGCCGTGTTTCCCGGCCGGCGCCTGATGCCGGCCAAGACGCGCGCGTTTCTTGATTTGATGGAGGAAATGTACCAGACCAGCATGCCGGTCTGAGTGGCTTGCCTGGGCAACTTATTTCGGCAAATTGCCCATCACTTCACCCAGTTGCACCGGCCCGGCCGGCTGCCATGCCTGGTTGAACTGCAGCGTATCTTTGGGGAACAGCATGACGACGGTGGAGCCGAGCAGGAAGCGGCCCAGCTCCTCGCCTTTTTTCAACACGATATGGTCGTTGGCATAGCTCCAGTCGCGCACCTGGCCCGAGCGTGGCGGATTGATCACGCCGTGCCAGACGGTGGCCATGCTGCCGACGATGGTGGCGCCCACCAGCGTCATCACGAACGGGCCGTTGGCCGTGTCGAACACGCACACGACGCGCTCGTTGCGGGCGAACAGGCCGGGAATGCCGCGCGCCGTGGTCGGGTTGACGGAGAACAGCTCGCCCGGCACATAGATCATGCGCGTCAGGCGGCCGTCGCACGGCATGTGGATGCGGTGATAGTCGCGCGGGCTCAGGTACAGGTTGGCAAAGCTGCCGTGTTCGAACTGCGCCGCCAGCGCGGCATCGCCGCCGACCAGCGCGGTAGTGCTGAACTGATGGCCCTTGGCCTGGAAGATCTGGTCCTTGTCGATCGCGCCGAACTGGCTGATGCGGCCATCGACCGGACACACGTAATCGGCCTGCGCGATCGGGCGCACGCCGGGGCGCAGCGCGCGCGTGAAGAAATCGTTGAAGCTGGTGTAGTGCGTGATGTCCGGATCCAGCGCCTCATCCATGTTGACGTTGTAGCGGCCGACAAACCAGCGGATCAGCCGCGTGGTCATGGCGCCGCCTCTGGCGCCGGCGACCCTGCCGGCGAAATTGGTCAGCGCGCCCTTGGGCAGCAGATATTGGGGCAGGACGGCGAGACGGGACACGATAGGGGGCCTTTGACGGAAAGGTGAAAACAATGATGTAAACGCATTATAGCGGGCCAGGGTGGCCAGGGATACCCGCCAGCGTGCGGCCTGGTTTTCATGCTATTTAATTTTTTATAAGAAATATTTTTGGACAGTTGTGTCATCAGGGCACAATTGCTTCAAAATATACTCGCCGTTTCCAGCCAACTTCCACGCTCTCCGATGATGCCACGCCGCCCGCCCGTTCTTCGCCTGACCGTGATCGCTACCGCTGTCCTTGCCTTGCAGGCCCAGGCGCAGCAGCAGGAGCAACCAGCGGCCAGCGAGGAGCCGGCACCGGCACTGCAGAAAGTGGAAGTCAGGAGCAGCTACGATCCGCGCCGCGACGATACGGCCAGCAAGATGATCGTGTCCAGCGAAGAAATCGCCAAATACGGCGACACCAGCGTCACCGATGTGCTCAAGCGCCTGCCCGGCATCACGGTGTCGGGTGCGGCCGGGCGCGCCGGCGGCGAGATCCGCATGCGCGGCCTGGGCAATGGCTATACGCAGATACTGCTCAATGGCGAGCGCGCGCCGGCCGGCTTTTCGCTCGACACGCTGTCGCCCGACCTGATCGAGCGCATCGAAATCCTGCACGCGGCCAGCGCCGAGTACAGCACGCAGTCGATTGCCGGCACCATCAATGTGGTGCTGAAAAAAGCCGTGAAGACGGCGCAGCGCGACATCAAGCTGGGCGTCGGCGGCGGCCGCGATGCGCGTTCCGGCACCGGCAGCCTGCAGTGGTCGGACAAGGACGGCAAGTTTTCGTATTCGCTGGCAGCGTCCGTCTACCGCCACGATTACCGGTATGAGGATGCGGCAAGCCAGCCGGCGCTGGAGCAAGGCTACTTGCCCGACGGCACGCAGAACCTGCTGCGCCGTATCAGCGGCAACAGCGATGGCCGCTCGGAAGGCATCAACCTGTCGCCGCGGCTGAACTGGAGTTATCCCGATGGTGACAGCCTGGCGTTGCAGTTTTTCCTCAATGCCGGCCGCAGCGGCAACCGCAGCGGCTCGCATGCCGAGACGCTGCTCGGCGCGCGGCCCGCTTACGACCGCAACGACAGCGTGTCCGGCAATCGGCAGGGGTTCGCCCGCGCCGACGTGAACTGGGTGCGCAAGTTCGAGGGTGGCGCCAGGCTGGAGCTGGGCGCGCGCGCGCAAACCACCGGCAGCTCGGCCGACACCCATCCGCTCGGCTATGTCGACAATGTCGGACTGGTACTGGACCGCAAGGTGCGGGTGGAGGCGTCGTACGACAGCGTGTCGTCCACCGGCAAGTATTCCACGCCCTGGATGGCGGGCCATGCGCTGTCGATGGGCTGGGACGGCACGTACAGCCAGCGCGCGGAGGACCGCAGGCAGCGCGAACAGGCCCTGCCTGGCGGGGCGCCGCCAGCCGACAGCGATGACGATTACCATTCCCGCGTCAGGCTGCTGGCCCTGTACGCGCAGGATGAGTGGGACATCACGCCGCGCTGGTCCATGTATGCGGGGCTGCGCTGGGAAGGCATCGCCACGCGCAGCTTCGGCGACAGCCAGGAATCCACGCAACAGCGCAGCAGCGTCTGGAGCCCGCTGCTGCAAACCCTGTGGAAGCTGCCCGACACCAAGGGAGACCAGCTGCGCCTGGCCCTGACGCGTACCTACAAGTCGCCGTCCACCTCGAACCTGATACCGCGCCGCAGCCTTTCCACCAACAACAGCCAGTTCGATCCCGACCGCCAGGGCAATCCAGGTCTGCAGCCGGAACTGGCGCTGGGCGTCGACGCCTCGTATGAACACTACTGGGCGGAAGGCGCCTTGCTCAGCGCGCGCGCCTCGGCCCGCCGCATCGACGGCTATACGCGCCAGGGCCTGCTGCTGGTCGACGGACGCTGGGTGTCCATGCCCGTCAACGACGGCCGCGCCGAGACGCAGACAGTGGAACTGGAGGCCAAGTTTCCGCTGCGCGCGGTGCTCGCTGCCACGGCGCCGGCGATTGACCTGCGCGCCAGTCTCGGCCGTAACTGGTCGCAGGTGCGGCAGGTGCCGGGGCCAGGCAACCGGCTCGACCAGCAGACCCCGCTCAGCGGCAACCTCGGCATCGATTACAAGACGCCGGATGGCATGCTCACGGCAGGCGGCAGCCTGGTCTTTACCGGCGGTGGCCCCGTGCGCATCGCGCAGCAGCAGTATGCCTACACCTCGCCGCGGCGCGACCTGGACCTGTATGCCTTGTGGAAATTTAATCCGAAGAACCAGCTGCGCCTGGCCGTGTCGAACCTGCTGGCGCAGGACTTTGAAAGCAATACGATCTATATGGATGCGAGCGGCACCATCGCCCGCAACAATATTTCGCCCAGCTCGCCACAGGCGCGCGCCACCATGGAAATGAAGTTCTGACTGGGGCACCTGGCTGGCCTATAATCGCGGCTTCTTTTCCGCTTTGCTGCAAGGTTTCCCATGACATTTTCCTCCCTCGGCCTGATCGATCCCCTGGTCCGCAAACTTGACGAACTGGGCTACGACAAGCCGACCCCGGTGCAGGCCAAGGCAATTCCGGCCGTGCTGGCCGGGCGCGACCTGATGGCCGCCGCCCAGACCGGTACCGGCAAGACGGCCGGCTTCGCCGTGCCGCTGCTGCAGCGCCTGACCCTGGAAGGCATGGTGGCGCCGCAATGCGTGCGCGTGCTGGTGCTGGTGCCCACGCGCGAGCTGGCCGAACAGGTCTATGCGAGCTTTCGCAGCTATGGCGGCAACTTGCCGCTGCGCAGTTTTGTCGCGTATGGCGGCGTGCCGATCGAGCCGCAGGTCAGCAAGCTGCGCAAGGGTCTCGATGTGCTGGTGGCCACGCCAGGCCGCCTGCTCGATCTGCAGTCGCAGGGCGCGGTCAGGTTCGAGCAGGTGCAGACGCTGGTGCTCGATGAAGCCGATCGCATGCTCGACCTCGGTTTCGAGCGCGAACTGGACCTGCTGTTGATGGCGATGCCCAAGCAGCGCCAGACGCTGCTGTTCTCGGCCACATTCTCGGACGCCATCCGCGCGATGGCCAAGACCATGCTGAAGGATCCCGTCTCGGTCGAAGTCAGTCCGCGCAACAGCACGGTGAAAGCGGTCAAGCAGTCGGTGATCGTGTGCGACAAGAAGCGCAAGCCGGAACTGTTCTTGCACTTGTTGAAGAAAAAACGCTGGGGCCAGGTGCTGGTGTTCGTGAAAACCCGCAAGGGTGTCGAGGTACTGGTGAACACCTTGCTGGAGCAGGGCGTAGCGGCCGATTCGATTCATGGCGACAAGACCCAGCCGAACCGGCTGCGCGCGCTGGCCCGTTTCAAGGCGCGCGAGGTGCAGGTGCTGGTGGCCACCGACGTGGCCGCGCGCGGCCTCGATATCGAGCAGCTGCCGCAGGTGGTCAATTTCGATCTGCCGACGGTGGCCGAAGATTATATCCACCGCATCGGCCGCACGGGCCGCGCCGGCGCGTCGGGTGAAGCGATCTCGCTGGTCTGCGCCGACGAAGTGGAACTGCTGTCGGCGGTCGAAGCGCTGACGCGGCAAACGTTGAAACGCAGCGAGGAGCCGGGCTTCGAGGCCGAGCACCGCGTGCCAGGCACGGCGGCGGGCGGCGCGATCCAGAAAAAGCTGGTCAAGGTGCTGGCGCCAAAAGCGGCTGAACGCGCCGCGAAACGACGCTTTTACAAATAGGCCGCTTGCCGGACAAGACGTGCTGCACGCCTGCGGCATTCGTGCCATCATGCGTGCATGACCTCGATACCCTTGTTCCCGCTCAATACGGTGCTGTATCCCGATGGCTATCTGCCGCTGCAGATCTTCGAGGTGCGCTACCTGGACATGATACGCAAATGCATCACGGGCGAGCAGCCGTTCGGCGTGGTGCAGTTGCTGGACGGCGCCGAAGTGCGCAAACCTGGCCAGCAGGAGACGCTTGCCCAGGTCGGCACCCTGGCACGCGTGATGGACTGGGCGGCGCCCTTGTCTGGCCTCTTGCAGATCAAATGCATCGGCACCCGCCGCTTTCATGTCGTTTCCAGCGAGCAATTGAAGACGGGCCTGTGGATGGCGCAGGTCGAACTGCTGCCGGCCGACCTGTCCATCCCGATTCCGCCAGAGCAACAGAACGTGGCCGACGCCCTCGGCGCGCTGATCCGCACCTTGCAGGAACAGAAAATTCCGCTCGACCAGATGCCGATCCAGCCGCCGTACCGGTTGGACGAATGCGGCTGGGTCGCCAACCGCTGGTGCGAACTGCTGTCGCTGACGCCGGTGCAGAAGCAGTTGCTGCTGAGCCAGGAAAATCCTGTGCTGCGGCTGGAACTGGTGCAGGACACCCTGTCCGAAAACGGCCTGCTCGAAGATTAGCCGCCACGCGACAGCCATATCAAGATTCTGTTGTTCAAGTGCAATTTCTGTTGAGAAATACTTTACGCTATGGCGCCGCTTGGATAAGATGATGCCCCTGAGAAAGTAAAAGGCTCAGGCAACGCACACGAGAAAACATCATGGCAAAAGCACACGCGGAACAGATCAATGCGGCAATGGACGCGATGGCGGCTGAAGGCCAGCCCATTACGGTGCGCGCGCTGCGCGAAAAACTGGGCAGCGGCGCCTGCCTGGGCACCATCAGCAAATTGCTGCAACGGCGCAAGGCCGGCGCACAGCGCCAGATCGCCGCGGCAGCCGAACTGTCGCCCGTGCTGCGCCAGGCCATACTCGATTTCGTGGGACAGGAACTGACAGCCAACAACAGCGCGCATGAAGCCGAGATGAACGAGAATCAACAGGAATTGATGGACCTGGCCAGCGAGAACGAGCGCCAGCAGGAACTGCTGGAAGTGCAGGCAAGCGAACTGGAAACCTTGCGCGCCGAGCTCGAACGCGAGCGGCAGGTGGCCAACCAGGCCCGCACCGACCTGGCCAAAGCGCAGCTGCGCCTGGAAGGCCTGCCGCGGCTGGAAGAAGCGGCCGAGCAGGCGCGCATGGACCTGGCCAAGGCCCAGTTCAAGCTCGAAGGCATCCCGCGCCTGGAAGAGGCCGCCGAAACGGCGCGCGCCGAGCTGATCCAGGCGCAGCTGAGGCTGGAAACATTGACCCGCGTGGAAACCGAACTGGCCACCGTGCGCCTGGAACTGGAAGCGGAGCGCGAGGAACTGGGCGAAACGCGGGCCGAGCTCGATGAAGAGCGGACCTTGCGCATCAAGGCGCAGCAGTTTATCGTCGATCCGATCTTCAAGACACCGGTCTGATTTTTACCCCGGAAGCAAAAACCGGGGTCGGACCCTCAGGGTCCGACCCCAGCCTTTTATGCCGGGCGGGTTGCATGTCACCGCACCCCCGCAGCGCTGCTTGCCAGCCACCCGAACCCCGCCATATTCACCACCACCGTGATCCAGAACACGATCTGAAACGAGCGCTTGGCGGTCTTGTGTCGCAGCCATTGCTGGGCCAGCACGGCGCCCGGCCAGCCGCATAGCAATCCCAGCAGCCACAGGGTCTTTTCCGGCGTGCGCCAGGCCTGGTTGCGCGCGGCGCGCTTGTCGATCGCATAGACGGCAAAGCAGGTAATGCTCATTACGCCATACACGGCGCCGACCAGCAGCGGCACCTGCCACAGCAGGCTGGCGGCGAGATACAGCAAGGCAAACACGGCAAGAACGAGATAGGGCATGGCTGGTGTGATGGCGAAGTGAGCCGCATTGTAACCGCAAGCCCGGCGCCGGAAGTGTGTTAGCGAGCGTACAGAATGGCCGGCTGCACGCTTTCACAATAGGGGCGAGATCAATGCCGCGAGAGGGGCTTCATCGTGCAACCGCTTGTTGTCATGGGTGCTTCCGTTGGCGGGATGGAGGCTCTGTCCATTATCTTTGCCGCCTTGCCGGCTGATTTTCCGGCCGCCATCCTGGTTGTCAGCCATGTCGGTGCGCGCAAAAGCCTGCTGCCCGAGCTCCTGGCCAAAACTTCCGCGCTGCCGGTGCGCTATGCGCAGGACCGCGAACCGGTAGGGCCAGGCCGCGTCCTGCTGGCGCCTCCCGACTACCACATGCTGGTGGCCATCGCGGCCGGCCGTGCCACGGTCGAGCTGACGCGCGGCCCGCGCGAAAACCATACGCGTCCCGCCATCGATCCGCTGTTCCGCTCGGCCGCCGCGGCGCTGGGGCCGCAGGTGGTCGGCGTGATACTCAGCGGTTATCTGGACGACGGCACGGCTGGCCTGCAGGCGATCAAGGCCTGCGGCGGGACTGCCCTGGTGCAGGAACCGGAAGACGCGGTGGCGCCGTCCATGCCGCAAAGCGCGATCCGCAATGTGGCCGTCGACTTGTGCCTGCCGGTCGCCGACATGGCTCCAGCACTGCTGGCGCTGGCCAGCGGGCAGCCGGCGCCACCGCAGGCCACGCCACCGCCTGGCTGGATCGCCGTCGAAAACCGTTTCGCCAGGGGAGTGGGTAACATGGAACAACTGCAAAAAATCGCCACGCCATCGACCTTTACCTGTCCCGAATGCCAGGGCACCCTTTGGGAGCTGACGGACCAGCAGCCACAGCGTTTTCGCTGCCATACAGGGCACAGCTTCACGGCGCCCATCCTCGGTGAATTGCAGCACGAAAAAGCCGAGGACGCCATCTGGGCTGCCGTGCGCGCACTGCAGGAAAAGGAACAGCTGTTCCTCAGCCTGGCCGCCAAGGCCGCCGCCTGGCTGCATCCGGGCACGGCCAGCGAATACACGCAGAAAGCGCACCAGGCCAGGGAGCAGGCCGATCTGCTCAAGCGGGTGCTGCTGGCCTAGGGCGCATGGCTTGCCTGTCTCTGTGTGGCAACGCCCATAAGCGGGCGCAGCCACATGAGATAATTCTTCCTGCCCGCACCATGGGCATCGAGAATCGCGTAGCCAGATGGGTTGAACATGACGAAATACGGCGCACCGCCACCAGTCCTTTTACACAATGCCAGGCCAGGACCATACTGGTTCCTGAGCGGCGACGACGCGATGAGCGCCAGGGTACTGGCCCACGACTGGTCGTCGAGCGCGCTCGGTTCTCTTGATACCTGGTCGACGCATCTGCAGTCGGTCGTCAGCACCGTGCTGGCCATGCCGTTTCCTACCCTGCTGTGGTGGGGCGGCTCGCTGACGCAGATCTACAACGAGGCCGCGCGCAAGTGCTTCGACGTGCTCAAGGCGCCGCAATCGCTGGGGCAGGATGCCGCCGCCTGCTGGGCTGCCGATTGGGAGTTGCTGGGCGGGCAGCTGGCGCAAGTGGCCAGCACCGGCCGCGCGATCCGCCACCAGGACATGCTGATCCCGATCGTGCGCAACGGCCGTCTGGCCGAGTGCTACTGGACCTATTCGTACACCCCGCTGTTCGGCGCGTCGGGCACGGTGGACGGCATCATGATCGCCAGTACCGAAACCACCGAGCGCGTGGTGGCGGTGCGCCGGCAAGCAGCGCTGGACCTGCTGCGTGGCGGCCTGGCCGGCTGTGCCACCATGGCCGAAGCCGAGGCCATCACGCGTCTGGTGGCAGCGAGCGTGCCGCGCGATATCCTGGCACTGGGTTTTCCCGGCGATGCGGCGCTGCGCGGCCCGGGCCGGCGGGTTGCCATCGAGGCCGGCACGGCGGGTGCGGCCGGCCAGGCCGGTAAATTCCTGCTTGAATTTCTTGCCTCCGAGACCTTGCTGCACGACCTGGCGTTCGAACAGTTCCTGCAGCAGTTCGCCAGCATCGTCGCCTCGGCCATGCAGGGCCTGGAGGCCGCCATTGCGCGCGATATTTTGCGCGAGGAACGCGACCGCCTGCTGCTCGATGCACCGGTCGGCGCGGCCGTGATGATCGGCGAGGCGCTCAACTTTCAGCTGGTCAATCCGATGTACGCCATGGTGTCGGGCCGCGAAGCGGACTGGATGGTCGACCAGGATTTTCTCGACGTCTTTCCCGAACTGGCTGGCTCGCCCGTGCACCGCAGTTTCCTGGCGGTCTATCGCGACGGCGAGCCGTTTGTTGGCGAAGAAACGCTGGTGCAGCTGCACAAGCATGGCGGCGAGCTGGAAGACCGCTATTTCACCTACAACCTGTCGCCCTTGCGCCGGCTCGACGGCGGCGTGTATGGCCTGATGGTGATTGCGGTCGACATTACAGTGCAGGTGCAGGCGCGCACGCAGATCCAGCGGCTCAATGTGGAACTGAACCAGTCCTCGCGCGCGAAAGACGAGTTTCTGGCCCTGCTCGGGCACGAATTGCGCAATCCGCTCGCGCCCATCGTCACGGCCCTGGAACTGATGCGCATGCGCGATACGGTTACGCAGCGCGAGCAGGCCGTGATCGGCCGCCAGGTCACGCACCTGGTGCGGCTGGTCGATGACCTGCTCGACGTGTCGCGCATTACCCGTGGCAAGATCGAATTGCGCAAGGAAGTGGTACCGCTGGCACGGGTGGCCGGCAAGGCGGCCGAAATGGTGCAGGCGGCCATGCAGAAAAAGCGCCAGGTGTTCGATCTCGATATCGCCCCGGTGGACCTGTGCGTCGATCCGGCGCGCCTGGCGCAGGTGCTGTCGAACCTGCTGACCAATGCCGTGCGCCATACGCCCGAAGGCGGCCATATTGCGCTCAGCGCGACGCAGGGCGGCGGCATGGTGACCATCACGGTGCGCGACAATGGCGCCGGCATTTCCGCGGAACTGCTGCCGCGCATCTTCGAGGCCTTCGTGCAGGGCGAGCGCAAGCTGCAAGGCTCGGTAGGGGGCCTGGGTATCGGACTGGCCCTGGTCAAGAGCCTGGTGGAAATGCACGATGGCACTGTCAGCGCGGAAAGCGGCGGCGCGCAGCAGGGCAGCAGATTCACGATCTGCATGCCGACCGGGCTCGGTTATCGTGCCAACCTCACGCATGCGGACGGCGTGCGCCCGCAAGACGATATCGCTGCCCTGGTCGAGCTGGTGCGGGCCCGGCCAAGCCGCGTGCTGATCGTTGACGACAACGTGGACGCGGCCGATTTTCTTGCCGAACTGTTGAGTTCATGGGGCCACAGCGTCAGGGTGGCGTACGACCCGGGCGCCGCCATCTGTGCCTGCACGGGCAGGGCGCCCGAGCTGGCCATCCTCGACATCGGCCTGCCCGGCATGGATGGCTACCAGCTGGCGCGGCAATTGCGGCAATTGCCGGGATGCAGCGAGCTTGACTGCATCGCACTGACCGGCTTCGGCCAGGAAACCGACAAGGCGCGCTCCGAAGCCGCCGCCTTTATCGGGCACCTGGTCAAGCCGATCGACGCGCGGCAGTTGCTGCAGGTGTTTATCGACCGGCGCTGAGCGCGCCTTAGTGGAGCTTGATCTTCACCGCCATATCGCCTTCCTGCACCGTGATGGCGGCATCGTCGAACTTGGGCGGGCCGAAGCGGCTCGCCGCGTCGCGGCTGAAGCCATAGTCTTCCTTGGGAATGCCGATCAGGTTGCGATCGAGCTCCGCGTTGTCGTTCTCGTCGTGATAAGCCAGCACGGCCCAGGTGCCGGCGGGCACCTGGCCGACCTTGAGCACGGTCTCGCCAGCCTGCGCCGGCGCCGACGCCGTATGCAGGCACTGCTTGAGGAAGCGTTCCTGGTCGCAGACGGCCACCCGGATCTGTCCTTTGGCATTGCTCACGTTGCTGACATGCACTTCGATGGTGGCGGCCAGCGCGGCGCCGCTGGCAAACAGGGCGCCGCACAGCAATACTGCGGTGCTCAGGGCCGATGCTATGGTAGGCTTGTTCATCTTTTGTCACTCCTGTAAAAACAAATGTTAATGAATGCATTGATCGTGCTGGCCACCGTGGTGTTCATGGAGCTGTTCTCGGTGGTCGCGCACAAATATGTCATGCATGGTTTTGGCTGGGGCTGGCATCGGTCCCACCATGAACCGCGCAGCGGCTGGTTTGAAAAAAACGATCTGTACGCGGTGGTTTTCGCCGGCATCGCCATCGTGCTGATTTACCTCGGCACCGAAGGGCGCCATCCGCTCGAATGGATAGGCGCCGGCATGACCGCCTACGGCATGCTGTACTTTATTGCCCATGACGGCCTGGTGCACCAGCGCTGGCCGTTTCGCTATGTGCCGAAACGCGGCTACCTGAAACGGCTGTACCAGGCGCATCGCATGCATCACGCCGTGCACGGCAAGGACGGCGCCGTATCGTTCGGCTTCCTGTACGCGCCACCGGTGAGCCGCCTCAAGCGGCAGTTGCAGGCGCTGCATGGCGGTCCGCTGCGTGAACGGGACGCTGCCACAGTGCAGCAGGACGAGCCGCCGGCTGCCCCTTGACGCGCGAGGCCAGCGCACTCATCGCGCCTTTGCAGAGCAGCCACAACTTGGTGGCGCGCGAGGTGCCCACCCGTTCATCCCAGGCCTGCGCGCCGCGCGCTTTTACCTCGATGCCGATCTGGCGGTACACCTTGTGCGCAGTGGCGATCGCCCACGCCGAGCGCAGGGGCAGGGCGGCCAGTCCCTCGGTGGCGGACGCATAATACGGTTCCGCATGCTCGACCAGCCGCGCCGCCACGCGCGCCAGCGCCGCGCGGTGCCGTGGCAGTTCCAGCTCATCTTGCGGGATGCCCGCTTCGCGCAGCCAGGCGGCCGGCAGGTAGCAGCGTCCGATTTTTGCATCGTCGACGATATCGCGCGCGATATTGGTCAGCTGGAAGGCGATGCCCAGGTCGCAGGCGCGGTCCAGCACCGCCGGCTCCTTCGCGCCCATGATGGTGGCCATCATCAGCCCCACCACGCCGGCCACGTGATAGCCATAGCGCAGCGTGTCGTCCAGTGTCTCGTAGCGCGCTTCCTGCACGTCCATCGCAAACCCCGCCAGGTGATCGAACGCGTACTGTGGCGCGATCTTGCAGCGCAGCGCCACTTCCTGGAAGGCGGCAAAGGCCGGTTCCCGCATTGGCGCGCCCGTGTAGGCCAGATGCGTCTGTTCCCGCAGCCGCGCCAGTGCGCCGGCCGCCGCTGCCGCATCCTGCGCCACGGCGGCAAAGCCCAGCTCCTGTCCATCGACCACGTCGTCGCAATGGCGGCACCACGCGTACAGCATCAGCACGCTGCGCCGCACGCCGGGCGCAAACAGGCGCGCCGCGGCGGCAAAGCTTTTCGAGCCGACCTCGATGGTCTCGGTGGCATGCGCCAGCAGGGCTTCGCTCATCGTGCGGCGTCCTCCAGCATCAGGCCGGCCGTGGCCTTGGCCGAACCGATCACGCCCGGCACGCCGGCGCCGGGATGGGTGCCGGCGCCGACCAGATACAGGTTGGACACGTCGCGGTCGCGGTTGTGCGGCCGGAACCAGGCGCTTTGCGTGAGGATCGGTTCGAGCGAAAAGGCCGAACCCACATGTGCGTTGAGCTGGTCGCGGAAATCGAACGGCGTGAAGATGCGGCTGGTCACCAGCTGGCTGCGCAAGCCCGGCATGTAGCGCTGTTCCAGGTACTCGAAGATGCGGTCGCGGTAGCGCGGCCCTTCCACATCCCAGTCGATGTCGGCATTGCCCAGGTGCGGCACCGGCGCCAGCACATAGTGGCTGCCGCAGCCCGGCGGCGCCAGCGACGGGTCGGTCACGCATGGCGCATGCAGGTACAGCGAAAAATCGTCGGCCAGGTGCTGGCCTTTGAAGATGTCCCTGATCAGGCCCTCGTAGCGTGGACCGAAACACACCGTGTGGTGGCGCAGCTGTTCATGATGGTGATCGAGGCCGAAATACAGCACGAACAGCGAATTGGAAAAGCGCTTTTTGCCCAGCGAGGCCGCTTCGGCCACGCCGCGCGGGTGATGCCCCAGCAGCGAACCGTAGGTATGCACCACGTCCGCGTTCGACGCCACCATCTGCGCCGGAAACACGCGGCCATCGTCGAGGCGCACGCCGGTGGCGCGGTTGCCGGCGGTGTCGATGCGCGCCACCGAGGCGTTCAGTTCGATGCGTCCGCCCAGGTCCTCGAACAGCCGCACCAGCGCCAGGATCAGCGCGCCCGTGCCGCCGCGCGGAAACCACACGCCCCAGCGCCGCTCGAGCGCATGGATCAGCGTGTAGATCGACGAGGTGGCAAACGGATTGCCGCCCACCAGCAGCGAGTGGAACGAAAACGCCTGGCGCAGGTGGTCGTCTTCGATAAAGCGCGAGACCATGCTGTAGACGCTGCGCCAGGCCTGCAGCCGCGCCAGCTGCGGGCCGGCGGCGATCATGTCGCGAAACGACAGGAACGGCACGGCGCCCAGCTTCAGGTAGCCTTCCTCGAACACGGCTTTCGAATAGGCGAGAAAGCGCTGGTAGCCGGCCACGTCTTTCGGGTTGCGCGCGTGGATCTGGCGGTCGAGCGCCTCCTGGTCGTTGACATAGTCGAAGTGGTCGCCGTCTTCCCAGCACAGGCGGTAGAACGGCGCCACCGGCAGCATCTCGATATAGTCGGACATTTTCTTGCCGGCTACCGTGAACAGTTCTTCCAGCGCGGTGGGGTCGGTAATCACGGTGGGGCCGGCGTCGAACACGAAGCCCTGGTCTTCATACACATAGGCGCGCCCGCCCGGCTTGTCGCGCTTTTCCAGCAGGGTAGTTTGCATGCCGGCCGCCTGCAGCCGGATGGCGAGCGCCAGGCCGCCAAAGCCGGCGCCCACGACCACTGCCTGTTTTGATTCGTTCATTCAGTTTTTCCGATCTGGTGAGGGTGGATTTTCAGTGCTGCGCTGAGCGCCTGGCCGACCGGTACCGGCGGCTTGCCCGATACCAGGCGTAGCTGGTCGGCCCAGGTCAGGCGGCCCGCATAAAAGCGCGCGATCAGCGGTGCAGGCAAATGATAAAAACGCTGCATCACGCGCCAGCGGTGATCGGCTTCCCCGGCCAGGAACAGCATGCGGTTGAGCAGGCGGAAAAAGCGCTGGCCGCGCCACTCGCGCAAGGCCTCGGCGCGGATGCCGGCGAACAGGCCCGGTGCGTCGAAGGTGGCCAGCGCGGCGATCTGCCCGGCCAGCCGCACCGCATGCGGCAGCGAGTAGCCGGTGGTCGGATGAAACAGCCCCGCGCGCAGCCCGGCGCCGGGCTGGCCGTGCAGGTCGTGCCAGAAACCGTCGATATCGCCGGCCAGCACGATCGGCAGCGAGCCGTGTTCTTCGCGCAGCAGTTCTGCGATCTGCCAGCCGCGCGCGGCGGCATAGGCACGGATGTTGGCGCGCAGGCGCTCGGGCTGCCAGGCGGGCGTGTCGACATAATGCGTGTCTTCGATCAGCACGCGGTCCGGGCCGAACGGCAGCACATAGACGAAGCGGTAGCCTCCTTGCTGCTCCACGCTGGCGTCCATGATGATCGGCGCCGACAGTCCATGCGGCGCGGCCAGGCGCACTTCCTGGCCCAGGAAGGTCTGGTAGCCCAGCGCCAGCCTGCTGCTGGGCCGCATGCCGCGCCCGTCGATCACGGCCCGCGCGTGCAGTACTTCGCCGCTGGCCAGTTGCACGCTGGTCGGCGTCACGTCCCGTATCGGCGTGTTCAGGCGCAGGCAGTCGCCCAGCGCCGCCTCGATCACGCGGGCAAAGTCGCTCGACGCGATGCTGGCATAGCCGCCTTCGACGGTGCGCGCATGTTCCGGAAACATCACGTCGTAGCGCGGCCAGCGCGACGAAACGAGCGGCGCGATCCAGGCGCGCTGCGCGTCGGTCAGGTCGCTGTCGTGGAAGGACCAGGTATGGTTGCCCCCAAGCTGCGCATCGCGTTCGAGCAGCACGATGCGCAGCTCGGGGCGCGCCGTGCGCAGGCGCCAGGCGATCAGGCCATTGGCCAGGCCGCCGCCGGCCAGGATCAGGTCATAGAGAGGTTGGTCTTTATGCAAACCGCGCTCCGTTGACGCCAGCCGGCGATGACTGCAATGCCGCTTCGACCAGATCAGCTGCGCGCGCGGCGCCGCCGGCCGCGCGGATGGATGCGGCGAGACCTGCGCCACGCTGCACGAATTCGGGCTCGTCGAGCAGCCGGCGCAGCTGCGCGGCCAGCTTGCCCGGACTCGCCCAGCGGCTTGATGCCTGCAGTCCGACGCCGGCATGCTTGATGCGCGCCGCCACGCCCGGCTGGTCAAACGCGATCGGCAGCGCCAGGATCGGCGTATGCGCGGCAATCGCATCCATGGCCGTGTTCAGGCCCGCATGCGACACCACCGCGTCGGCGCGCGCCAGCACCGCCTGCTGGTCGGCAAACGCGCAGACCCAGGTGGCGCCCGCTGCGCTCAAGGCGTCGCACTGGCGCGCATCGAGTCCGCCGCAGTGCGCGACCAGCAGCTGCGCGTCGAGCCGGCGGCAGGCGCGGGCAATGCGCCGAAACAGCGCAAAGCGCTCGCCCTGCAGGGTGCCCAGCGAGGCAAAGATGAAGGGCCGGTCGCGGCTGACCAGCGTCAGGTCCGGCGCGCCGCTGGTGTCCGGCCCAGGGCCGGTTGCTGATGCGGTGCGCAGCGGCCCCACATGATGAAAGTGGGCAGGCAGCTGGAAGCGCGCAAAATCGAAGCCATCTACCGTCTGGCTCAGTTGCAGCAAGGGCGACAGGCAGTCGTGCAGCCCGTCGCGCGGTGACAGCCCCAGTTGCATCGCGCCGGCGGCGATCGCGCTGCGATGCGGCGTCATCAGCCAGTCATAGACTTTGGTGCTGCCTTCGCACAGGCGCAAGCTGCGCTCGTCCTGGCCGGCCGCAAATGGCATCACGGGCAGAGGGATACCCGGCTCGCGGTTGACGGGCAGGGCGCAGGCGACCGAGACGAACGGCATGCCCAGCGCTTCGGCCGCCAGGCCCGCGCCCGCTTCCATCTGGTCGGCCAGCACGCAGTCGACCTGCAGCTGTTGCAGTGCGCCCGGCAGCTCGCGGCAGAACATGGCGGTGGTCTGCGCCATGTCCTGGATGACACGGCGCAGTCCCATGATGCTGCCGGGATTGGCGGCCAGTTTCAGCGAGGCGGCCAGGGAGCCGGGCGGATACAGGTCGATACCCAGCGCATGGAAGGCGATGCGGCGGTCTTTCAGGAATGCCGCAGCGTCCGGCCGGTGCAGGAAGGTGACGCGGTGGCCGCGTTCGATCAGCGCCACGGACAACGCTTCCATCGCATTGACATGGCTGTATAACGCTGGTGTCACTACGCCGAAATGCGCCATGCGGTGTCTTTCCTTGTGGACTTCAATAGCCGAGCGCGGCAGCGCCAGTCGCGTGCGCGGCCATGCGTGGTTCGCGTGCGGGGCCAGGTAGCGGTTTGCTGCCGGCAAAAAAACTGCCCAGCAAACGGCGCGTACCCTGCTGCGCGCCGACCGCATCGTCCAGGTGGCGCTCCGCTTCCTGCAGATGCAGCTGCAGGCGCCGCTGCGCTTCGTCGACGCCCAGCGTGGTCAGCAAGGTGGCCTTGCCGGCATCGAGTCCCACATCCTTGCCGGTGACGGCGCTGTCGTTGCCGGGCAGGTCTTTCAGGTCGTCGCGAATCTGGAATGCCTGGCCGGCGGCAAAGGCGAATGCGCGCAGCGACTGCGCCACGCCGGCATCGGCCTGGCAGATGATGGCGGCCATGTCGACCGTGGCGCCCAGCAGCGCACCGGTTTTCAGTTCATTGGTGAGAGCGATATCGTCGACGCTGCGCGCCACGCCGCCATGCAGGTCCTGGAACTGGCCTTTGGCCAGCCCCTGCGTACCGACCGCTGCGGCCAGCGCGGTGACCAGGCTGGTGCGTACTTGCGGCGCCAGATCCTCGGCCCTGGCGAGAATGTGGAAGGCGCGGCTCAACAGCGAAATTGATGCCAGGATGGCGACGTCCTGGCCGAACGTCACATGGATGGCGGGCGCGCCGCGGCGCAGCCTGGCGTCGTCCATGCACGGCATGTCGTCGAGCACCAGCGAGGAGGCATGCACCAGTTCCACCGCGCAGGCCACGTCGACCAGCGCCGGCGAGGCGCAACCGAGGTCGCGCGCGATGACCATCAGCAGCAGCGGCCGCATGCGCTTGCCCGCGCCCAGCGTGGCCGCGCGCATCGACATCGACAGCAGGTCGGCGCCGTCGCTGCTGTCGGTCACGAGCTCCTGTATCCGTTCTTCAAAATGGCGTTTCATGGCGTCGAGTTCATTCGCCGCCTGTCCCTGGAGGGGATCGCTGGCAGCACTGTACCGCCGTCGTTCTGTCGTCATGCGCAAAGTCCTCCGATAGTGGGTTCATGCGAGCTGATCATTCGACAACGAGTGTACCGGAATTCCGGAAAATGTCGCCTGTCTCATCTGCGCCGTGGCGTGCCGACGGTGCGCTGACTAACACAGGCTCGGTTGGGTCGCTATCGTCCACGGGGTGGACGGCATGTGCTGCATGCTGGCCACAGCATCAGGTGATACCAGAAGAACCGGCGCGCGCCTTGCGCCGCGTCAGTATTTTGGTGCCTGGTCTCGGCTCTGCATTTGCCCGTAAAAAACAACCCGATCGATAATTGGCATTGAAGCCAGCTGCCTTCGAAGCTGGCTAGGCCTGTGTGCTTTATTTTCACTTTTGGTGAACTCGTCCCTTTCATTGCTCATCTAATAATTTGGGTTGGTATTTTTGATAATGATAATGAACGGAAAGAGAGACCATAAAAATTTATGTTGCTCCAGGGTGTACCATGAGTAACCGGACGCGTGGTTTTATTGCTAACGATAAAGATCGAGAAAACTTGCTTAATGTCCAGTTGAGAAAGAAAATCACACGAGCGATTGTCGATGTCGTGAGTGGCAAAAGGATGCAGGCGCCAAGTTAACACGTGGATGCCGATGGCGCAGAAGTTGAGCTGACATTTGAAGTCGATTCAGGCAGAATCCGGAATGGGCTTTTCTGCCTGGATTGTTCCATTTCAAGAGCATTCGATATCTCACTTACTGGCTAGGCGTGACGGCGCGCGGTGTGTTGTTTGCGTCTATCAGCCTTCTGAAAGCGGTTTGGGCTTCTGCCGCATCTTGAACGCTTCTGGAAATATTATATGAGGTTACGGCCTTGTCTGCGAAAGAAAGGGCCGCCACTAAACTGCATGCGTGATGATAGCGGCCAATATCATTAATCGCCTGCAAGACAGAATAGGTGGATGAATCATTGTCTCGTTTGACATTTACCTCCAATGCTATTTCCTGTTGGCGTTTTTCGATCGACTTTGCAATGACGGTGATGGTCTGATCGAGAAAGTAATCCTGATTATATTCACTACGAACTCCAGTGAAAAAAGCAGCTCCTCCAGAAAGCGCCCGCGCCGTGTCCACTCCTTTGGCGAGTGCGCCTGCGGATCCAAGAAACAGCGAGGTGGTGCCGAGCCAGAAGTTTGCACGCGCCTGTTTGCGAAGGACATTGGATTTGTACTGATCGCATAGTTCATCCGATGAGGTTTTCAAACGGTCCTGTACCAGATTTCGACGGCGTTTTTGCTCCGCAGGGTCCAGCTTGGAGAAGATCACCAACTCATTTTGAAAAATTTCATCGAAACCTGACTCCGGATCTTTTCCTTTTTCAGCGGCTGGCGGTGTTCGTCTCGTTCCTTCGGATAACAATGAGATGATATCAACCGGTTTGCCTAAAGAAGGCATGAGCTCATCGGGGTTCCATTTGCCCATGCTGTCGCTGGCATGTCGAACGTTTGCACATCCACACAGGGTAAAGAAAACGAATGTCGTAAGCCACGATAATTTGACCTTGCTTCTCATGATTTTCCCTTTTCATCACATGGTTGAATGGGGTATTTCATTCGCAATCAATTTCAGCAGAACGCGATTTCCCAGTCTAGGTCATGGATAAGCAGGCACAGATCGATTCGGTCAAACAAATACCTTATGCGGTAATCAGGGCAGCTATGGACAGCAAATTGAGCGGGAAAACAGGCTTCGACGATGGCTATACTCATGTCCCTGTCGTCATCAAGGCGTCTTGGCCGGGGTCACTGAACCGGTGGCAGTGTCTCGCGCGATGCGCGCTTGCTGCTATCGATATTCTGCGCTTTGTAGATGCCCGTCCGTCCCGAGCAGCCATATGCCATCAGGCAGGCGATCGCGGCATGCGCGCCGATGCCGGGACCGAACAGCTCCATCGCCATCACCGTGCACGCCAGCGGGGTATTGGCGGCGCCCGCAAAGACCGCCACGAAACCTACCGCCGCCAGCAGCGCGAACGGCTGCTGCAGCAGCGGCGCCAGCGCATTGCCCAGGGTGGCGCCGATAAAGAACAGCGGCGTGACTTCGCCGCCCTTGAATCCTGAACCGAGCGAGACAATGGTAAACGCCATTTTGGCCAGGAAATCATGGCCGGGCAGCGGCTGCCGCAGCGCATCGACGATGGTGGGGATGCCCAGGCCGATATATTTGTCGGTACCCAGCAGCCAGACGGCCAGCGCCACTACCACGCCGCCCGCGAACGGGCGCAGCGGCGCGTACGACATCGCGCGTTTCATGGCGCCCGCCAGCGCATGAGTGGCGCCGGCAAACACCCGGGCCGCCAGGCCGAACAGCACGCCGGCGATGGCCATCGCGCACAAGGCCCGGGCTGTCATATCGGGAATCAAGGGGAGCGCGTAATGCGTGTGATGCACGCCCAGCCAGCCACCCCACAGCAGCTCGACCCGGTCGGCCAGCAGGGCGGCCGCCAGGCAGGGCAGCAGTCCCGCATGGCGCGAACGGCCCACGGCCAGCACTTCGAGGCCAAATACGGCACCGGCCAGCGGCGTGCCGAACACGGACGCGAAGCCGGCGCTGATGCCGGTCATCAGCACGATGCGCCGGTCGGTCTCGTCGAGCCGGCACCAGCGCGCCAGCTGGTCGGCCAGCGCGCCGCCCATCTGCACGGCCGTGCCTTCACGGCCGACCGAGGCGCCGAACAGGTGCGACACCACCGTGGCGCCCAGCACCAGCGGCGCCATGCGCAGCGGAATCGGCTGTTGCGGGGCGTTGATCTCGGTGATCACCAGGTTGACGCCGCCTTCGACCGCGCTGCCGTAGCGCAGGTAGAACCAGCCGACGGCAAAGCCTGCGGCCGGCAGCAGCCAGAGCAGCCATGGATGGCCCATGCGCGTGCCGGTGGCCCGGTCCAGCGCCCATAGAAACCAGGCCGAGGCGGTACCGGCGAGGACAGCGACGGGAAGGGCCAGCAGCACCCATCGGGCATGGCGATAAAAGGAATTTTTCAGAACGATAGCCGTTTCGTGGTGAAGTCCGGTTGGGACAGGTCGGATCCGGACAAGCGGCCGGCCAATGCCGGAGCAATGCGGCTCAGGCAAAAATTCTAGCATTGCCAGCGCTTGCGCACCACCGGATTGTGGCCTGTGCTAGCCGCGGATCTTCGCCGCTACCGCCGATGCATGGTTGCGCGCCAGCGCCTCGATGATGGCGGCGAGGACAACGGGCGAAGCGTCGGCGCCGAAATGGGCCTGCTGCAGCTGCTTCGCCTCCGCGATCTGTGCCTCGGCCAGTTGGACGGCGTAGGCCATGCGTGCTGCTTCGGATGGGGTCAGGGTCATGGCTTCCTTCGAGACGGTGGAGAAGGTGGCGCTTGCGATGCCACATGATTGCAATTACAATCATTGCAAATGCAATCGTATCGGGTTGCCGCTTGTAGCGCAAGCCTTGTGCTACGCCACCGTCATCAAGGAGAGTTACATGCAGCCGACCATCTTCACGCCGCCGCCGTCCACTGCCGCCACGCGCCGCTCGGCTGCCGCCTGCCTGGCTGCGCTGGCAGGGCAGGGTGGGCAGCGGCTGCCCATGTCGCCGCGTGGCGCGCTCGCCGCCATTGCCGCGCGCCTGCGCCAGGACGCCAGGCTCGACGGACATCTGCATATCGTCAGCACGCGCGCGCCGCAAGACGAGGCGCCTGGCCGGCCACTGCAGGCCAGTGCCTGGCAGCTGCGCTTTGGCCGTCCGGGCCAGGCCGAAACGCCGCTGCTGTACCTGGTGCACGCGCAATCGGTCGAGTCCCTGCGGGCACTGCTGCAAGCGTCGTGCGGGCGCGGTATCGTCTGCAACGATGCCGAGGCCGAACAAGCACGGACGCACTGGCCCAAGGGCGTGCAGCCCGCCTTGCCGGCCTGGCTGGCGGCCCAGCCGGGCTGCATGCCTTTCGATCCTGCCTCGGGCGCAGAGGCGTGCGCAATACTGGAAGGTGCATTGCGGGCGCTGTACCTCGAACGTCATCCCGGCTTTTATTATCTGGCCACGCATGACGCGGAGGTGGCGCAAGGCGGTGCCTTGTCGGCCGATGACGCCGCTGCGGCCTGCCAGGGCATGTACCGCCTGTCGTCAGTTCATGACCACGGGCCGGCGCAGGTGCGCCTGTGCGGCGCCGGCAGCACGCTGGCGTCGGCCAGCGGCGCCGCCGTGCTGTTATGGCAGCACTGGCAGGTAGCCGCCGAGGTATGGAGCTGCACCAGCTACACGCGGCTGGCACGCGACGCACGCGCGGCCGGGCACTGGAACCTGTGCCATCCGTCGGCGCCGCCGCGCAGCGCGCATCTGCAACGCTGCCTCGGCGACAGTGCCGCGCCAGTGGTGGCAGTCAGTGGCTATGGCCGGCAGATCGCGGGCCAGATCGGCGGCCATCTGCGCGCCCGCGTGGTCGCACTCGACTTTGACGCCGATGCGTCCTGGATGGCGATTGCCGCGCTCAAGGCGCTGGCCGACCAGGGCAGCTTCGAGCTCCGGCGCCTGGAGCAGGCGCTGCGCCGGTACGGTTATGCATGAGGCGGCCCTATGCCAGCTCGCGTGCCGCGCCGGCGGCCCGTTCCAGCGCGGCGTGCAGGCTTGCGCGCTCGTCCGCGCTGAACTGCGCCAGGAACAGGTCGGCCACCGTGGCCTGGTAGACCCTCCACATCTTCTTGCGCAGTGCGCGTCCGGCGGTCGTGATCGAGACAAACGCGGCGCGGCCGTCTTCGCTTGAACGCGAGCGCGTCACCAGGCCGTCCTTTTCGAGCCGGTCGACCAGCCGCGTCAGGTTGTAGCGTTCGATGGCCAGCGTATCGGCCAGTTCGTGCATGCGCCGCGAGCCGTCGCTGCCGCTTTCCAGTCCCCACAGCACGTCATACCACGCATAGGCGGGCAGGCCGGCATCCGCCAGCCGGCGTTCGATCTCGCGGATCATCAGGCGGTGCGTGCGCACGAAGGAGAACCACAGGTCGGGGGTAGCTGCAGACATGGAGAGGCGCCTTTCAATTCAATTGTCGTTGCAAATGCAATTATACCGCCATATAATTGGCTGCATAACGATTGCAAATGCAACTATTGCGTTTGCAATTATTTGGTCTGCCTTTCAATGCTTTTCCCTCAGGAGATATGCCATGTCCTTACCCCTTACGCTGCCCGACGCCGATCCGCAGGAAACCCGCGAATGGCTCGACTCGATGCAGGCCGTGGTCGCGGCGGAGGGGCGCCCGCGCGCCCACTACCTGCTCGACCGGCTGGTCGATGCCGACACCGCGCAATACGGCGGCCTGCACGGCCGCGTCACCACCGCCTATGTCAACAGCATCGCCACCGAACGCCAGCCGGCCTATCCGGGCGACCTGGGCATCGAGCGCCGCCTCAATGCCTACATCCGCTGGAATGCGATGGTGATGGTGCTGCGCGCGGCGAAACACTCGAACGTGGGCGGTCATATCGCCACCTATCAGTCGGCGGCGGTGCTGTATGACGTCGGTTTCGATCATTTCTT
>NZ_DAMAGB010000047.1:0-59035 GCF_031995485.1 Janthinobacterium sp. | reverse complement strand
GAAGAAGGAAGAGTATGAAGCTTTTTCAGCATTTCGTCAACCTTCTTTTTTCCTCCGCTTCACTCTGCATTTGCATGCATCGTTCAGCGAGGGGGCGAATTATAGCCAAGCCAATGCGGCTGCGCAAGGGCCATTTGGCGACATTTACGGCAGCACGAACGATTTCACCAACGTCAGCTCGCCGGCGGCCCGCATCGGCACCTGGAAGCTTTGCATTCGTTCACGCGGCGTGCCTTCGTTGGTAATGATCGACAGGCGGGCCACCGTCAGCACGGAGCTGTTCTCGCCGCTGCCGTAGTAATTGACATACACGTGATAGTTGCCCTTCACGGGCGCGGCGCTGGAAAAGATTTCCGGGCCATAGCCGGTGGTCACGTCCACGTCCAGCGCGCCGCCATCCTTCAGCACGCGATTGCCGTACCAGGCGTGGCCGCCGTCGGGCGTGACCACATGCAGGTCGAGGTCGGTGCCAGCGCTGTCCCACGACAGCACCACGCGCAGGCGCGCCTGGGTCTTGCCCTGGTAGCTGTCGACGAACTGGGTGCGCGCGCGGCTCCTGCCGTCCGGCGAGCGCACTTCCACGCTGTTCGAGCCGCTGCCGAAACCATACGGGCGACCGTAGGCGCCGTTCTCGCCCACTTCCATCGGCATCGCCACGCCATTGACCACCAGCGTGGCCGGCTTGCCCTTGACGGCGCCCGCGATGCGGCCCCGTATCTGCGCCGTTTCTCCCTGGCCCGGCTGCAGGTTGACCGACGAAGCCGGATAATTGACCTCCTGCGTATATTCCTCTTGCGCGCCGGCCGAATTGCGCCAGCCGCCTTTGGGCGCATCGATGGTGACCTGGGCCTGCGCCCACAATGGCAGTAACAACAGGGGGATCAGCAGTGTTTTCATCGTCTCAATACTTGAAGGTCTTGACCAGCGTAAGCTCGCCGATACCGCGCAGGGGCACGACAAATTCCTTGCGCCGCTCGCGCGCCGTGTTTTCATTGAACACCAGCGTAATGCGGCTGGTAATGACGGGCCGCTGGCGCGTGTTCTCGTCAAAGTGATAGCCATCGCCGCTGAAATTGCCCCAGTAATTGATCCACACCTGGTACAGCCCGCGCATGGGCGAGGTCATCATGAAGTTTTCCGGCCCCGGCCCATCGACGGTGTCGGCATCGAGGCCGCCGCCGTTGGTCAGGGTCGGATGCGCCCAGAATGCATGCTGGCCGTCGGGCGTGACCACGTGCAGGTCGACTTCGGCCTGGCTGTCGTCCCACGCGGCGATGACGCGGATCACGGGCTGCGGCCGACTGCGGTCCGCCTCGTAAAACTGCACGCGCTTGACCGGCTTGCCATCGGGCGAGCGGATTTCGATGCTGTTCGAGCCGGAACCGAAGGAATAGGCGCGCGCATAGCGGCCATCGTTATCGGTATACAGCGGCGTCGGATTGCCATTGACCACCAGCTTGTGGACGCCGCGCTCCTTGCCCGCCCTGGCAAGCTCGCCGCGGATCATGCGCCGGCCGCTCTGCGCGCCGCGGTCGACCAGCGAATACGGATAGTTGACCGCCAGTTCCTGCGAACGGTCGGTCAGTCCCGCGCGGTTCCAGCCGCCGACGGGCGTGGACATGCTCTTGTCGCCCGCTTGCGCGCCTGCCGGTCCGGCCAGCGCCAGTGCCATTGCGCCCGATATCAGGACGAATAACTTCATATCGCCTCCAGGTTCAGGTCGACCAGCCGGCGCGCCAGCTGCTCGACATAGTCCTCGTCCTGGCCGCGCGGATGATTGCGCAGGCCCAGATGCAGGTATTCATGGGCCAGCGTGATGCGGTCTTCGCGCGTGGCGATCGGACGCATGAAGATGCGGTTGCGCGATTGCTCGGAATACGGCGCGCCAACTGACAAGGCGCAGATCAGCGGCGCCTGCGCCGGCACTTCATAACCGGCCTCGCGCAGCAGCACGCGCTGCCAGCGCGGCACGGCGCTTGCCAGCCACGCTTCGTTGGCGTCCAGCCGCTGGCAGCGCGCGCCGCTGTTGCCGACGGTGGCCAGCGCGCCGCCCGGATAGGCGTCGGCCAGCACTTCATCGTATCGTTTGCCCTGTTTTGCCAGCTGTACCGCGCGCGTCCACGCCAGCGTGTTGTCCGATGGCCGGTCGCTGTGATAACGCACCGTCACGCCATCGACAATCAGCTGGTCGGTCCAGCGCGCGATCGCCAGCGCCGCCGGCGTGGCCGGGCTGGGACTGACGCGCTGGGTGGCGCTGCTGTCGGCAATCTGCTGGCAACCGGCCACGGCCACCGCATTCTGCTGCAGATAGGTGCGCGCGGCAATTGCCAGCGCCTTGGCCGCTTCCGGCTCGGTGGCGCTGGCCTCGCGGTCGAGCACGCGCGCCACATATTCATTGATGCCGAAGCGGCCGCGCAGCTGTATCTGGCCACCGGCGTCCTTCGACAGCATCATTTCGCCGTTGCTGCGCAAGGCCAGGTTCTGGCCGTTTTGAAACTGCACGTGATAGCGGCCATTCATGGTTCCCACCGGCGCCGCGCCCTGCTCGCCACGCACGCTGCGGATCGGATAGCGCTTGAAATAATCGACCACCACGCAGCCGCTGTCTTCCACCGCGCGCAGCGGCGGCAGGCTGGCGGCCAGGCGCGGCGCCCACTGCTCGAACACATTGCTGCTGCCGCCGGCGCCGCCAAACCAGACCGGCGTGCCGTCGGCCAGCCAGCCGGCCGCGCCACCGATGCGCTTTCTGTCCTGCTGCCAGGAGTAGGTCTTGACGCGCAACTGGCCGCCGAACCAGCGGGCCGTGCCGGCGCCGCGTCCGTCCAGCACCACCCGCAGCAGCGCCGCTTCGGCGTCGAGGCGGCTGGCGGACGGGATGCTGTCCAGTGCGCGCAGCAGGCTGTCCAGGCGCACCATGCGCTCCGGCGCCAGCCGCGAGGGATCAGACAGCCAGGCAAACTCGCCTGCCGGCGCGGCACCCAGGCGGCCGGTCCAGTACTTGCGCCAGGGCGCTGCCGTGATCATCAGGCGTTTGGGAGAAAAGAACAGGCCGCACGATTGCGCCAGCGCCGCGTCGTGGCCGATGCTCTGGCCGGCGTCGCAGCAATACACTTCTTCCGGATCGCGCCCGCCGCAGCGGTAGTCCGGCATGGCCACCTTGCTATCGGTTGCATACACATACACGAACAGCTTCCACAGGCTGGCCAGCGGCACCTGCCGTGCGCCGTCGAACGGTGGCGGCGCGGCGCCACCCTGGCGCAGCTGGCGTACTTCGATCTGGTCGCCACGCCACCACGCCACATCGAGCGAGGCCGCGCCAGATGGCACGGCCACCAGCATGGCCAGCAGCGCAGCGATGGAGGCACGTCGCAGCATTACTCGACCTTCAGCGCGCGCATGGTCTTGCCGCCGCCTTCGAACGCTTTCTGCTCCGGCTGGTACATACGGTAGAAGCGCGCCGGCGGCAGTACGTAACTGCCCTTCTGTGCAAAGCGGATCAGATGGCGCACGGTGACGTCGCCTTCCAAAGGCTCGACCGGCACTGCGTAACCGTCGCGCAGCTCGGTATGGCGCGCGCGTTCCAGCGCGGCCGGCTTGTCGCCCGCCATCACCATGCCCCAGGTGGTCGATTCGACCATTGCACCAGGCGGCAGCGCCACTTCCAGCAGGCCGAAACGGTGCTTCGTTCCCGGCGCGGGCTTCAGCGTGATTTCATCCAGGTACAGCGCGTCCGTGCTCAGCGCCTCGCCCGGCTTGACCAGCTCCGTGGTATAGCCGCCCTTGCCCGCCTTCATGCGCAGGATGCGCCGTTCGACGGTGACCGGCAGCGCCTGCGCTTCGGCGGCGCGGCTGTCGTACTGCACCACCGCCACCGTGCCTGCCGGCGCGGCCGTCGCAGCGAGGCGCAAGCGGTCCGGCACGGCTTTCGCGTCAGTCCAGCGCCAGACTGCCTGACGGCTGGCACTCTCATGCTTTTTCCATGCTCCGTCGAGCGTGACGGCGGGCGCAGTGCCGAACGAAGCGCCGCCCAGTTTCTTCTGCACCCACAGCAAGGTCATGGCGCGGTCCAGGGTCGGCATTTCTGCGCGCACGCCGGCCAGCACCGCATCGGCCTGCGTCGCCGGCACTTCGCCGGCCAGCATCAGCACTGCCTGCGCCACCGGCGCTTTCGACTCGCGCAAGACCTGCCATGCACTGGCCACCTGCAGCTGCAGCCCATGCGGCAAGGCGATGCCGTTCTGGCCGGCGACCAGCGCCACCAGACCCAGGCTCATGGCCTGCGACTCGCGATCATCGGCGCCGCCCAGCAGCAGGCTGCCAGTATCGCCAGGCTGGCGCGGCTTGCCGCCCAGCGTGGCGATTGCGCTGTCATCGACCAGTCCCGAAGCCAGCGTCTGCGTCGGCAGGCCCATCTCGCGCGCCATCCACAGCACCAGCGCACGGTCGGTCAGCGAGTCCTTGCGGCCATGTTCGCTGTACACGGCCAGCAGCTTGTTCCAGTGCTCGGGCGGCAGCTCGATGCGCAGCGCGCGCGAGGCATACCAGTCGGCGTAATAGGCGTACGCCGTCATCAGCGCGTTGCCAGCGGTGGCGTTGCCCCACCAGCCGAAAACGGCGTTGGGACCTGCCATCGACACCAGGCGCAAACGCTGCGCGGTCAGCATCGCCTGCAGGCGTTCGTGCGGCACGCCGGCATCCGGCCCCAGGCTTTGTATCGCCAGTGACAACGGAATCAGGCGGCTGGCCGTCTGCTCGACGCAGCCATACGGGTAGTCGATCAGGTCGTCGGCGATACGCGCGAAGTGGCTGGCCGCGCCCTGCGCAAACGAGACGCGGATATTGCGCGCGTCCGCCGGCAGCTTGAGCGCAATCTCGCCGGCGGCGCCATCCAACGGCAGCACCAGCGAGCGCGGGCTGCTCCAGGCGGCGGGCAGCGTCTGCATGGCGGTGTCCAAAGCATCGACCAGCTTGCCGTTCTGTTTCAGTTCCAGCCGCAGCGGCCCTGCAGCGCCAGCAGCGAGCGGAAACTCGACGTAGTTCACGCCCGGCCTGGCCGACAGTTTTTCCGTCCTTGCCGGGGTGCCGCCTGCGCCGCCGGACAGCGTGAGGTCCAGCGCCTGCTCGGTGCCGGTCTGGTTGAACACGGCCACCGAGGCGCGCGGCGCGTCGCCGGTGCGCATCCAGTCGGGCGCGGTCCACTTGGCATAGAAGTTTTTATCGGAGCGCAGATAGCCGGTGCGCTGGCCCACGCGCCCCTGGTCGTCCATCGCGCGGCCGGTAATCCTCCAGCGCGTCAGCGCGTCGGGCATGGTGAAGGTCACGCGCGCATTGCCAGCCGCATCGGTCCTGAGCGACGGCGCCCAGTACGCGGTATCGATATTGTCGCGGCGCGGGCGTTCCAGCACCTTGACGCCACGCTCGTTGTAGTTGTGGCGGGCCGGCGCGCCGGCGGTGCGGCCCTGCGCCATGTCGTAGCTGATGAACGACAGGCTGGCCGTGGTGCGCACGTTGTTGCGGCGCGGATGGTAGAAGAAGTCGCCGATTTCGGGCGCGATTTCCGGCTGCAGCACATAGATCATTTCATCGACCACGCCCAGCGCCACCAGCGTGCTCAGAGGCTTGCCATCGAGCGACGCCTTCACGTCGAGCGTTACCTTTTCGCCGGGCTGGTAGACCTCCTTGTCGGTCTTGAACTGCAGCGCGATGCGAGGCTCGATCACCTGCAGGCCGGCGTTCTCGAACACGAAGTCGCCATTGCGCGTGTACGCCACCGAGAACGTCATGTTCGGACCATGCTCTTCTTTCACCGGAATGCGCACGCGCCACTGCCGCGCTGCCACGCGCTTCGCCTGGTACCAGTCGGCGCCGCCGGCCATCAGGCCATGGTGCTCCACCTTGTCGCGCTCCAGCGTGAACAGCGCCTGGTCGACCTTGTCGGAGAACGTGATCAGCGCCTCGGCGGTATCGCCCGGACGATAGCGGGCGCGGTCCAGCACGATCTCGATGCTGCCCGGCGTGGCCTGCACGCCGTCACCGGTCACCCAGTGGCTGGCGGCGGCCAGCAGGTTGCCGCGCTCGTCGCGCAGCGCCAGCTGGTAGGAACCCGATGCGGGGAACGTCACGTCCCAGCCCTTGGCGTTCGGATCGAACGCGCCATCGGTCTTGGTCTGTTTTTCCAGCTGCACCATCTCCCAGCGCACCGGCCTGGTAGTGCCCTGGCCGTTCGCCACCAGGTCGAAATGCACGGACTGGTTCGGATCGGAAAACTGGCGCGTGGCCTTCAGCTGGTAGGTAGTGATCGAGCGTTCGATCATCAGCTCGCGCGTGGCCTTGACGCGGTAGGCCGCGCCATCGGTGGCCAGCACCGTCAGGATGTAGCGCGACGGATCGGTGGCGGCCGGCAGCGTGAAATTCACGTTGCCGCTGCCATCGCTGGTGACTTCCTCGGTCTTCAGCGCCACCGGGAACAGGCCGCTGTAACGCAGCTCGCCTTCGACCATGGTGTTTTGCTGGCTGCGCAGCGACAAGGTCATCTTCGCGTTTTTGACCGGCTTGCCATCGGGGTAGCGCAGCGCGATGCTGCCCTTGATTTCTTCGCCCGTCTTGAACTCGGGTTTCGCTGGCTGCACATTGATTTCAAAGTGCGGCTTGACGTATTCGGCCACGCGGAAGGCCGCGCCATACACGCCATCCTTGTAGTTGAAGCGCAGCTCGTAGCCGCCGGCCGTCGCTTCCGCAGGCAGGCGGAAGCGCGTTTCGGCGCCCGTCTCGCCGGACAGTTGCAGCGTTTGCGTCAGCAGCGGCGTGCCGTTCGGATTGAGTACCGTCAGGCTGATGGGCGCCGCGCCGGCCGCCTGCGAGTCGCGTGCGGAAGTAAATTCGCGGCCCAAAAACTTCACGTTGACTTCATCGCCGGGCCGGTACAGGGGCCGGTCGGTCACCGCATAGATCTTGGTGTTGTAGATCTCGCTGTCGTAATAAAAATTCTCGGACACGAACACGCCGCCAGCGCGGTCCTCGCCCAGCACATAGGTGTGCTCCGGGCTGCCGCGCTCCATCGAGGCCACGCCATCGGCGCCGGTGGCGGCCGACTGCAGCACGCCGGTGCCGTCGGTCCAGACCACGCTGGCGCCAGCGACGGCCGCGCTGTTGTCGCGCCGCGCGGTCCACACCAGCATCTGGCCGGACGACACCTTGGTCACCGCCATCGTGTCGGACACGAACACCAGCGTGGTGGCGCGGTGCTCGCCGATGATCGCTTCGATCAGGTACAGGCCGGGCTTGCGTTTGCCGAGCGGGATCATCACGTTGCCGGCGCCGGCGACGATGAAGTCGCTGCTGGAGCCATCGAGCTTGACGCCTTTCGGCGGCTCGATCGCTTTCGCCTGCCACAGCGGATAGCGGAAGCTGTCGACCAGCTCCATGCCCTTGATCGGCTTGTACTGCGGATGGTTGGCAAACACGGTCGGACGGCGGATCGCGTCATTGGTGGCCAGCTGCGGCTGCTCTTTCGTCACCGCGCGGCGCGCCTCGCCCGAGAACAAGCGGCGCCAGACCAGGCGCGACTGCTTCCACCAGCTGTCCCACAAAAAGCTCAGCGTATTGGCCAGGCCCTCGCCCTGGTAATTGCCCTCGACCTGGATGCGGTGCAGATTGCGCTGCTTTTTCAGGAACTCCATCGGTTCGGGCACGCGGTAGACCACGATATCGGCGCCGGAATACGCTTCCAGGTTCATGCGCCCCATGTCGCGGCCCGGCACTTCCAGGCGCACGCGCGCTTCGTCGCCGCTGCCGTACGTGGCGTCCGACAGCAGGAAGAAGGGTTCGCCCTTGAAGGTGGTGTAGTTGCTCGGCTGGCGCTCCTGCGCCGAGGCGCCGCCCATGAGCACGAACGCCAGCAAACTCGCAAAAAGCAGCTTCATGATAAAAACGCCAGCCGGTATACCCCGGCGAAATTGGGATTGTTGGGCACAGGTTGCCACCGCGTGTCCTTCCAGGTCGTGAGTTGTTTGATATCGACGGTCCGCAGACCATTGTCGTCGGGGGTGACGGTGCCGGTGTGGTAGGCGATGCGCGCCCCCATCCAGACCATCAGATGCTGTTCGTCGCCCTGGTCGAAAAACAGCAGGTCGCCAGGCAGCGCCTGGCTGATCTCGCGGGCGACAAAGCGGCTGTTGTGCTGCACCAGCGCCAGCGCCGTGACGAAGTGGCCCACGGTGCCGCCCGTTTGCACCCAGCGGTTGCGCAAGGCCGCCTGGTTCGGATCGAGCTCCAGCTCGGGCGGCAGGCGCCGGTCGCTGGCGATGCCGTTCGCATGCAGCCAGCGCGCGTCGTGCACGGTGAGCGCTTCGTTGACGGCAAAGCGCACCAGGCCGGCGCAATCGCGATGGGTCCAGCGCGGCGATGGTCCCCGTTCGATCTGGGCATTGACGATGCGCAGCATCCAGGCCTGGAAGGCGCGGCTTTGCGCCTGCGACAGCCGCACCTGCTCCTCGGCGGGCATACGCAGGGCCCATGCACCTGGTACGGCCGCCATCGCAGCGCAGCCGGCCAGCAGGCGCAAGGCGGCACGGCGCGCAGTGACCACTGTCATCGCGCCGCCTCCTGCCATTCCAGCGGTACCCAGGCGGTGCCGCTGGCTGGCTGCTGTGTGAGCACCATGCGCAGCGGCGGATATTTTTTCAGCGCGTCCAGGCGCGGCACCAGGTGTTCATTGGCCGCCGCGCGCAGCACCGGCTCGTTATTGGCCGGCAGCGTGTCGAACGCCTCGAACTGGATCAGTTTGGCCAGCGAGGCCGGCGCGATCAGGCCGATGGTGCGGGCGCCATCGGGCAGCAGGTCGCTGGCTGCCGGCGCCTGCTTGCGGCGCACCGCCAGCACCTGGTCCACCAGCTTGCTGTCGGCCGAGAACACCACCGTGTTGCCCACCACCGCCAGCGCCGGCGTGGCCTGGCCCAGCGAGGTCGCAATGCTGCGCTCCCAGCGCACTGCGCCATCCTTGCCGGCCGTCTTGCGCACCGGGTCCTTGCCGCCGATGGCCGCTTCGAACAGGCTGCCGTACAGTGCGTCGTCGCCGGCCTGGGCGCTGCGCGTGGCGACAAACACGGGCGTATGCAGGCGTGAATTGCCATACCAGCAGGCGGCGGCCGGCCCTTGCAGGTGGCCGGCCAGCGGCACCACCGGCTCCGAGGTCTTGCTGCCCAGGCGCTTGAGCACGGGCGCCAGGGCGTTCCAGTCCACCGGCACGCTGAAACAGGCGCTGGGACTATGCGGCAGCACCGGCCACAGGGCGCTGCTGTCATAGCCGCCCTTGCCATCCTTGCCGTCCTTTTTCAGCTTGTCGGCATTGAGCAGCACTGTTGACTGCCATGCCCCTTTCTGAAAATCGAAGCGCAGCGCTTCGAGCGCGCCGAAGAACGGCTGGTAGCCGAACGACAGGAAATCCGCCTTGACGGCGATGCTGTGGCCGTCGGGTGCGGCCTGGTCGAGATGGAACTGCGGGTGAAAGATATTCTGCTTGTCCGCCTGCGGCGCCAGCAGGCTGGCCACGGTTTTCTCGGCCGTGCCATCGCCATCCTTGTTCTCCTCGCCGCCGTACAGCATGCCGGGATGGGACAGGATCACCAGGCGCTGGCCATGTGCGGCAAACAGCAGGGTGCGCCGCCAGGCATAGTTCAATGCATAGACCGGTACCGTGTCGCCATCGACGCGCAGCCTGCCGGCCACGCTCATCTGCGTATCCTTCAGGGCGACCTTGCCCACCTCTTCCAGCAACCGCGTCAGCTGGTTGCGCGAGACGGCGATCGCAAAGTGCTTGAGCGAGCCGTCGGCATCGCGCCACAGGGCCACTTCGGCCGGCTGGTCCAGCACCATGCGCAGCAGCTGGTCGCCCCAGCCCAGTTGGTGTTCATAGGCGATGCGGCGCAGGCTGCCCTTCAGGCCCAGCCGGTCTTCGCTTTGCTCGTAATAGAACAGGAATTCCTCGCGCAGCACGTCGCGCGCCAGCGGCACCGTCAGCAGGTCGCGCGGCAGGGTGGACAGGCTTTTCGTCCTGACCAGCGCATCGGGCCTGGATAAATCCAGCTTCAGGCTGTTGACGGGGCCCATCGCACCCCAGCCGAAGACGCGGTAGCTGACCAGCGCCGCGGCCACCACCGCCACTGCGGCCAGGGAGCCGAACAGGACTTTTTTACTGAATGCTTTTTTAGCCAGCACGTTGTATCCTCTTTACCGTAGCATTGCCAAGTTGGTAATTATTGATAAATGGTAACATGGCATTTGGCGCCGCAGCGCACCGCTGACACGACAGCGTAAAATAGCGGTTTCGCCGATTCCAGCTGCCGCCATGACCATCCTGCTCACCACCCTGAACGCCCGCTATACCCACGCTTCGCTGGGGCTGCGCTACCTGCTGGCCAACATGGGACCGCTGCAGGCGCAGACGCGGCTGCAGGAATTCGTGATCGGCGCGAAAACCACGGAACTGGTCGAACGCATCCTCGTCAACCAGCCGCGCATCATCGGTTTTGGCGTGTATATCTGGAACGTTGAAGAGACGACCAAGCTGGTGGCCATGCTCAAGCGCGTGGCGCCCGAAGTAATCATCGTGCTGGGCGGGCCCGAGGTGTCGCACGAAGCGGGCGAGCAGGAAATCGTCCGGCTGGCCGACTACCTGATCACGGGCTGGGGCGACGTCACCTTCCCCAAGCTGTGCGGCGAGATCCTGAACGGCCCGAAACCGCTGATGAAGATTCACGCCGGCGTGCAGGCGCCGCTGGCCGAGCTGCAAACGCCCTACTCCTTGTATACAGACGACGACATCAAAAATCGCACGCTGTACGTGGAAGCGTCGCGCGGCTGCCCGTTCAAGTGCGAGTTCTGCCTGTCCGCGCTGGACAAGACGGCCTGGCCGTTCGCGCTCGAGAATTTTTTGGCCGAGATGGAGTCGCTGCATGCGCGCGGCGCGCGCCTGTTCAAGTTCGTCGACCGCACCTTCAACCTCAATATCAAGACCAGCCTGAAGATCATGCAGTTCTTCCTCGATAAAATCGAGGCCAATCCGGACGATCCGATCTATGCCCACTTCGAGCTGGTGCCCGACCACCTGCCCGATGCACTGAAAGAGGGCATCAGCAAGTTTCCGCCCGGCGCGCTGCAGTTCGAGATCGGCATCCAGAGTTTCAACCCGGAGGTGCAGGCGCTGGTCAGCCGCCGCCAGGACAACCAGAAGGCGGCCGACAATATCCGCTGGCTGTGCGAAGAATCGAACGCCCACCTGCACGTGGACCTGATCGCCGGCCTGCCCGGCGAAGATGAAGCCAGCTTTGCGGCCGGCTTCAATAAATTAGTGGCCCTGAAGCCGCACGAGATCCAGTTCGGCATCCTGAAGCGGCTGCGCGGCACGCCGATCATCCGCCACACGGAAGAATTCGGCATGGTGTTCGACCCGCATCCGCCCTACACCATCCTGGCCAACAAGCACCTGGACTTCATGAGCATGCAGCGCCTGGTGCGCTTTGCCCGCTACTGGGACCTGGTGGCCAACTCGGGCCGCTTCGCCAATACGGTGCAATGGATGCTGGGCGACGCGCCGTTCGAAAACTTCATGGATTTTTCGAACTGGCTGTATGCGAACACGGACGCCACGCACCGCATCGCGATGGAAAAGCTGGCCAAACTGGTGGCGCAATGGCTGCAGACGCGCGGCATGAGCGCCGTTGAAGCCAACGCGCTGGTGGCCAGCGACTATGCGGGCGGCGCCAAAGCGGCGACGCATGGCCACCCGGCCGAACCGCCGAAAGCGGCGAAAGCACCGCCACTGGCGGCATTGCCGCAACGCCAGGCCCGTCATTTGGCGTCCTAGAGCGAGCCAGGCCACATAGCGAACTGATGAGGAATGGAACATCTGTGGCAGTCTTTGCCATTCTCCCTTAAACTGGCGCGATGCCGACTGTACAATCGCCGAAACTGACCCTCTCCGACGCCAGCTCCCAACAGGGAGCTACTGTCGCTGCCAGCGGCACCTGGCAGGTGCACGCACTGGCGCAAGACAATGCGATCAAGGCCATCAACGCCCAGCTCAAGCCGCTCAAGGATGATGCGAATGTCAGCTGGGACCTGTCGGCGATCGACAGCATGGACCATATCGGCGCCCAGCTGTTCTGGAATGCATGGGGCAGGCAGCGCCCGGCGCAGCTGACGCTGGCGCCAGCCCAGGAAGAATTTTTCAAGCGCATCGAAGAAACCGGCCCGCTGAAAATTGCGCAGTCGCGCGCCAACCGCCTGACGCCCGTGATGAAGCTGGGCATGGCGATCCTGGTGTTTTTTGAACATCTGAAAGGCTTTATTGCCCTGATCGGCCAGGTCACGCAGGACATGGGGCGCTTCCTGCGCCATCCGCTGCGCGGGCCGTGGCGCGAAATTTCCGCCAATATTTTCCATGCCGGCTTCCAGGCGCTGGGCATCACGGCGCTGGTGGGGTTTTTGATCGGCGTGGTGCTCTCCTACCTGTCGGCGCAGCAGCTGCGCAACTTCGGCGGCGACATATACCTGGTCAACCTCCTGGGCATGAGCGTGATCCGCGAACTGGGGCCGCTGCTGGCGGCGATCCTGGTGGCGGGCCGCTCGGGTTCGTCCATCACGGCCCAGCTGGGCGTGATGCGCGTCACCGAGGAACTCGACGCCATGCTGGTGATGGGCATCTCGCACGGTTTCCGCCTGATCATGCCGAAAGTGCTGGCACTGGCCATCTCGATGCCGCTGCTGGTGATCTGGACCGACACGGCCGCGCTGATCGGCGGCATGGTGGCGGCCAAGATGGAACTGAACCTGTCGGCGCGCTACTTTATCCAGAAGCTGCCCGATGCCGTGCCGCTCGCCAACTACATGATCGGCCTGGGCAAAGGCGTGGTGTTCGGCATGCTGATAGCGCTGGTGTCGTGCCACTTCGGCCTGCGCATCAAGGCCAATACGGAAAGCCTGGGGCGCGGCACCACCACCGCCGTGGTCACCGCCATTACCGTGGTGATCCTGGCCGACGCCGTGTTTGCCATCGTCTTTAATGGAGTGGGCTACTGATGAGTGAAGACAGCAGCTGCGCCGTGAAGGAGAAAGACGGCGAGAATGAAAGCAAGCTCGATTTCCACGGCGACACCCCGGTGGTGGAAATCACCAATCTGTGGACCAAGTTCGGCCGCACGGTGGTGCACCAGGACCTGAACCTGGAAATCGAACGGGGCGAGATCCTGTCCATCGTCGGCGGCTCGGGCACCGGCAAAACGGTGCTGCTGCGCCAGATGCTGGGCCTGGAACATCCGTCGCGCGGCTGCGTCAAAGTGTTTGGCGAAGACATCAACAAGGCCGACCGCGACCATCTGCAGCAGTTGCGCAACCACTGGGGCATGCTGTTCCAGCAAGGCGCGCTGTATTCGGCGCTGACCGTGTTCGACAACGTGGCCCAGCCGATGCGCGAACTGCGCGTGCTGCCCGAGGAACTGATCCGCGATGCCGTGCTGCTGAAAATGAACATGGTGGGGCTGGGGCCGGAACATGCGATGAAAATGCCGTCGGACCTGTCGGGCGGCATGATCAAGCGCGTGGCGCTGGCGCGCGCCCTGGCGCTGGAACCGAAGCTGTTATTTCTCGACGAGCCCACGGCCGGCCTGGACCCGGATTTGTCGGAAAGTTTTGTTACCCTGATCCAGTCGCTGCACCGCGAGCTGGGGCTGACGGTGGTGATGGTCACGCACGACCTCGACACCCTGTTTGCCCTGTCCACGCGCATTGCCGTGCTGGCGGAAAAGCATGTGATCGCGCTGGGCACCACGCGCGAAGTCATCGAAGTCGATCACCCGTTCATCAAACAATTCTTCCTGGGCGACCGCGGCAAGCGCGCGCTGGCCGTCCTCGATGAAAAACAGGCCGCCGAGGCGCCGCCGGAACCTGCCCCCGGCACTGACAAGAAAGCGGAGAATTAATGGAAAACAGATCACATGCCCTGCTGACGGGCTTCTTTACACTGGCCCTCTTGATTGCCGCGATTCTGTTCGGCATCTGGTTCAACCGCGACCGCGTCGAGCGCGTGCCCTACCTGCTGGCCACCACCCTGTCGGTGCCGGGCCTCAATCCGCAGGCGGCCGTGCGCTACCGCGGCCTGGAAGTGGGCAAGGTCGACGCGATCGATTTCGATACGCAAAAAGCCGGCCAGATCCTGGTGCATATCAGCGTCGCGCCCGACACTCCGGTCACCAGCACCACTTTTGCCACCCTGGGCTACCAGGGCGTGACGGGCATTGCCTACATCCAGCTCGACGATGAAAGCGTGGGTTCGAAACTGTTGGGCACCAGCAAGGAGCGGCCATCGCAGATTCCGCTGCGCGCCGGCCTGCTGGACCAGCTGGAAAAACGCGGCAAGCGCATCCTCGACCAGGCCGAACAGATCACCAATAAAGTCAACAACCTGCTCAGTCCCGACAACCAGGAAGCCATGCTGGCCGCCTTTACGGAAGTGGGCAAGACGGCCAAGGCCTTCGGCGAGATTCCGAAGCAGCTGCAGCCGACGCTGCAGCAATTGCCGCAGCTGACGGACGAGACGCGCAAGAGCATCGCCGCCATCAAGGGTGCGGGCGATAACGTGACGGAACTGTCGCTGACCTGGAAGAAACTGGGCAATGACCTGCAAGCGCCCGGTGGCGTGCTCGACAATGTCAACGGCACGGTGGCGCGCGTGGGCCGCTCGGTGGAAACGGTGGCCGATGGCGTGTCGCTGGAAGTGCTGCCGCAAGTGATCGAACTGAGCGGCGAAGCGCGCTCGTCGATGCGCGCCCTGAAAAACACCATGAGCACGCTGAACGAGCAGCCGCAAAGCATCTTGTTCGGCAACCCCGACATTCCGCCCGGCCCGGGCGAGCCCGGCTTTTCGTCGCCCGGCAAATAAGGAGATCCTAGATGACTTTTTCTGCAACTTCACGCACCGGCGCCGGCGTAGTCACCCTGGCAACAGCGCTGCTGCTGGGCGGCTGCGCCAGCCGCGGCCCGCTGCCGACCTATTATGACTTCGGCCCGCCGGCCTCGCCGGTTGCCGCCGTGGCGCCAGCCGCCGCGCCGGCGCTGCCGGTGCTGGTGATCGCCGACGCCAATGGCCCGTCATGGCTGGATAACCAGCGCATGTATTACCGCCTGCTGTATGCCGATGCGCAGCAATCGCGCCCGTATGCCTACAACCGCTGGAACACGCCGCCGCTGCAGCTGCTGAGCCAGCGCCTGAAAACCCGCATCGCCCAGGGCGGCATCAAGGTGCTGGCGACCACCGATGCAGCCGCCGGCATACCGCTGCTGCGCATCGATGTCGATGATTTCTCGCAGAACTTCGATACCGAGAAGCAAAGCAGCGGTCAAGTGACCTTGCGCGCCTCGCTGTTCCGCGGCCATGTGCTGGTCGACCAGAAAACCTTCAGCCGCAACAGCCGGGCCGGCAGCGCCGATGCGCAAGGCGGCGCCCAGGCGCTGGCCTCGGCCTCGGACGCCATCGCCGCCGACCTGCTGGCCTGGCTGGGCACGCTGACCATCCCGAAAGAATGACACCGGCCGCAGCCCACGCCCATCCGCAGGCGGCGCCACCGCATCCACCTGCGCCCCGGCGCTCGTCGCCTGTTTCGCGCGCGGCGCTGCTGGCCTATGTGTTCCTGATCGTCTACGCCAGCTGGTTCCCGTTTACGGGCTGGCACAGCAATGGCTTGTCGCCGCTGACGTTTCTTGAAAACACCAAGATGCCGCGCTACTGGACCGGTTTCGACGTGGGCGTCAATATCGTCGGCTATATTCCGCTCGGCACGCTGATCGTGTATTCCCTGTTTCCGCGCGTGACCTGCTTCCTGGCGGTGCTGCTCGCCACGCTGTGCGGCATGTTTATTTCCGGCAGCATGGAAGCGGTGCAGACCTACCTGCCCAGCCGCGTGTCCTCGAACCTCGATTTCTATACCAACTCGGCCGGCTGCTGCGTCGGCGCCATTATCGGCGCGCTGTCGGCGCGCTGGCTGCTCGACCGCAGCCGGCTGCTGCGCTTGCGCCAGCGCTGGTTCGTCCAGCATGCGAGCCAGGGCCTGGTGCTGGTCGCGCTGTGGCCGCTGGCGCAGATCTATCCGCAAGGCTATCTGTTCGGCCTGGGCCAGCTGCTGCCCATCCTGTCGGACTGGATGTCGACGCTGATGGGCATGGAAATTGACCTGGCGTCCTACCTGCGGCCCGATACCGTGCTGACGGTCGAACAATACTGGCTGTCGGAAACCATCATTACGGCCTGCGGCATGACGGGCGCCGCATTGGCCCTGCTGTGCCTGCTGCGCCGCGCCGCGCCGCGCGCCATGCTGGTAATCGCCCTGATCGTCACCGCGCTGCTCATGCGGGCCATGGCCAGCGCGCTGCTGTTTTCGCCGCAGAATGCGTTCGTGTGGATCACGCCGGGGGCGCAGGGCGGCTTCCTGATCGCCATCATCATGCTGGGCGGACTGGCGTTTGCACCGCATGTGGCGCAGCGCCGCATCGCGGTGGCGACACTGCTGCTGAGCCTGGTGATCGTGAATATCACGCCGATCAACCCCTACTTCATGTCCACCCTGCAAGGCTGGGTGCAAGGCAAGTTCCTCAACTTCAATGGCGCGGCCCAGTTCCTGGCCCTGCTGTGGCCGTTCATCGCGCTATGGTTCCTGTGGCTGCCGTCGCACAAGCTGAACCGCCAGGAAGAACTGCAGCGACAGCGGCGCGAAGACCATCCATAAGCGTTATCATGGCGCACAGACCAACCGCAGGAGTACGGAAATGAGCGACGCCCCCTATTTTGAACGCCACGTTTTTTTCTGCATGAACAAACGTGAAGACGGCCGCAACAGCTGCGGCGACCACGGCGCCGACAAAGCGCAAAAACATTGCAAGCGCCGCATCAAGGACCTGGGCATGAGTGGCGCAGGCAAGATCCGCATCAACCAGGCCGGCTGCCTGGACCGCTGCGAAGAAGGCCCCGTGCTGGTCATCTACCCGGAAGGCACCTGGTACACCTATGTCGACAACAGCGATATCGATGACATTATCGATACCCACCTGGTCGGCGGGAAAGTCGTCGAGCGCCTGAAGATTTGACGCCAACTTAAGAGACAATTAAGAGAGAAGCACCAGTATGAGCCTGATGAACCGAAATTCCGAAAAATTCACCCTGGCCGGCCATGCCGGCAGCATGGAAGGCCTGCTCGACTACCCGGCCGACACGCCACGCGGCATCGCCTTGGTGGCCCATCCGCACCCGCTGTACGGCGGCACGATGGACAACAAGGTCACGCAAACCCTGGCGCGCGCGTTTGTCGCGCTCGGCTATGTGGTGGCGCGCATCAACTTTCGCGGCGTGGGCGCCTCGGAAGGCGTGCACGACCATGGCGCTGGCGAAACGGACGACATGCAATTGTTGTATGAGCACATGCGCAGCCTGTATCCGGGCCTGCCGGTGGCGCTGTCCGGCTTCTCGTTCGGCACCTATGTGCAGTCGAAACTCAATGAACGCTTGACTGCCGCCGGCGAGCCGGCCGAGCGTCTGGCGCTGATCGGCAGCGCGGCTGGCAAATGGGCGATGGCCGACATTCCAGCCGACACCATCCTGATCCACGGTGAACTCGACGACACGATTCCCCTGTCCGCCGTGTTCGACTGGGCGCGGCCGCAGGATATTCCCGTCATCGTGATTCCCGGCGCCGACCACTTTTTCCACCGCAAGCTCAATCACATCAAGCAGCTGGTGATTGCCTTGTGGCATGGTGACAAGCCGGCAATTGCAGCAGATGAGCCTTGAAGTGTGGGCTTACTGCTGCTTCCACGGCTATAATTGATCCGTTTTTTCCACGCGGCCATGTCATCAACAACAGCATGGCCCTCAGCCTTCACCTTTTTTCGCAGACCAGCCTCCATGAAAAAACTTTTAGCGGCACTGGCCTCCAGTGTATTTTTCCTATCCGCCGCCTTTGCGCAGACCGTTCCGGCCCCGACCATCGCCGCCAAGTCCTGGCTGCTGCTCGACGCCACCAGCGGCCAGATCATTGCCTCGCAGGATCCGGATGCGCGCATCGAACCGGCCTCGCTCACCAAGATCATGACGGCCTACCTGACGTTTGCCGCCATCCGCGAAAAGAAACTGGCGCTGGACCAGAAAGTGAATGTCTCCACGCGCGCGTGGAAAGTGGACGCCAGCAGCTCGAAAATGTTCATCGACCCGGCTACTCCGGTGTCGATCGATGACCTGCTGCATGGCCTGATGATTCAATCGGGTAACGACGCCGCCGTCGCGCTGGCCGAAGCCGTGGCCGGCGATGAAGGCACGTTTGTCGTGCTGATGAACCGCGAAGCGCAGCGCATGGGCTTGAAAAATACGCATTTTGCCAATCCGCACGGCCTGCCCAGCCCTGAAAACTATTCCACGGCGCAAGACCTGTCCGTGCTGGCCAAGCGCGTGATCGCCGACTATCCGGAATTCTATAAAATCGATTCGATCAAGAGCTTTACGTACAACAAGATCACCCAGCCTAACCGCAACCGCCTGCTGTGGCTGGACCCGACCGTCGACGGCATGAAAACCGGCCACACGGAAGCGGCCGGCTACTGCATGATCGCCTCGGCACGCCGCCCGGGCGGCTCCGGCGAGCGCCGCCTGATCTCGGTAGTGCTGGGCACCACCTCCGACCAGGCCCGTACGCAGGAAAGCCAGAAGCTGCTGAACTGGGGCTTCCAGAACTTCGACACCGTCAAGCTGTACTCGAAAGGCCAGGCCGTGGCCACGCCGGAAGTGTGGAAAGGCTCGAAGAGCACGGTAAAAATCGGCTTTGCCAACGACGTGCTGGTCACCGTACCGAAAGGCACGGCCGCCAAGATGAAGCCGGTGCTGGAACGCAAGGATCCGCTGGTGGCACCGCTGCCGCAGAACGCCGCGGTCGGCAAGCTGAAAATGGTGGTGGACGGCAAGACCCTGCTGGAACTGCCAGTGGTCGCGCTCGAACCGATCACCGAAGCCTCGATCTTTGGCCGCGCCTGGGATTCGATGCGTTTGTGGATGAAATAAGCAGTAACGCAATAACAAACAGCCCGCCGCAATGCGGGCTTTTTTTTGCCTTGCGCAAGGCTATAATCTTTCAGATCAGCCAGTCGCCACTCTCGGAAAGCCAGCCCATGACCCATGTTTTTCCCGCCAGCCTGCAAGCCCCGCGCAGCCGCCTCTCACCGAATGGACTGGAACTGTCGCGCATCGTGGCCGGCATGTGGCGCATCGGCGAATGGAATATGTCGGCGCAGCAGCGCCTGGCGTTCATCGAGCAGTGCATGGCGCTGGGCGTGACCAGTTTCGACCATGCGGACATCTATGGCGACTACAGCGCCGAAGGCCTGTTCGGCGAAGCGCTGGCGCTGCAGCCGGGGCTGCGCGACAAAATGGAGCTGGTCAGCAAATGCGGCATCAAGCTGCTTTCGCCGCACCGGCCCGGCCATGCCATCCAGCACTACGATACCAGCGCGGCCCATATCACCAGCTCGGTCGAGCAGTCGCTGCGCCAGTTGCGCACCGACCGGCTCGACCTGCTGCTGATCCACCGCCCCGATCCGCTGATGGATTTCGACGAGATCGCCAGTGCGTTCAGCGAGCTGAAAACTGCGGGCAAGGTACTGCACTTTGGCGTGTCGAACTTCAGCCGCCACCAGTTCGAGTCACTGCACCGGCGCTTTCCGCTGGCCACCAACCAGGTCGAATTCTCGCCGCTGCACACACAGCCCGTGTTCGATGAAACCTTCGATGGCCTGCAGGACCTGGGCATTGCGCCGATGGCCTGGTCGCCGCTGGCCGGCGGCCGGCTGTTCCAGGGCGGCGACGCGAATGTGGAAAATTTGCGCAATGTGATCAAGGATATTGCCGACGAACTGCAGCGACCATTCGCCAGCGTGGTGTTTGCCTGGATCATGCAGGTGCCATGCAAGCCGCTGCCGCTGACGGGCACCGGCCGCATCGAGGCGGTGGGCGTGGCCGTGGAAGGCACGCAGTTCACGCTCAGCCGCAGCGACTGGTTTGCCATCCTGCGCGCGGCAAGAGGGCATGAAGTGGCTTAATCGATTTCGTCGGGGTCGTTGAATACTTCAGGCAGAGCAATCCCGCGCCAGCCCAGGTGCCACGCCAGATTCAGCGCCAGGGTGACGGCGATATACACGGCAAAGAAGAAGGCAAAGAAACTGGTCTTCAGCCACACCAGCATGCCGACGGCCACCGCCACCACCAGCAGCAGAGCCAGGCTTTTCTTCTGCTTGGAGCTGGGGAAGCGCAGGGTCGACACCATCAGGCTGCCCACGCCGACCAGCAGCAGCATCAGCAGATAGCTGTGCAGCTGGCTGTCGATCGGCGCCGGCCAGGCCACCACCACGGCCGCCACGCAGGCGGCGCCGGCGGTGATCGGCATGCCGACAAAATACATCGGGTCGGTCCTGCCCACGTTCACATTGAAGCGCGCCAGGCGCATGGCGCCGCAGGCAACAAAGAAGAAACTGGCCATGCCGCCAAAGCGCAGCAGCAGCGGATCGTGCACGCCCATCTGCACGAAGCCGTAGCAGTACAGCAGCACGGCCGGCGCGCAGCCGAAATTCATCACGTCGGCGATCGAGTCGAGCTGCATGCCGAAGTCGGAGCCGGTGCCCGTCAGGCGCGCCACGTAGCCGTCGAGCGCATCGAACACGCCGGCCAGTACCAGCAGCGCGGCCGCCAGGCGGTAGTCGGCCGGGTCGCCCGTACCGGCGTTGTCGACCGAAATGACGATGCTGGCGAAGCCACAGGCTATCGACAACAAAGTCACCATACTGGGCAAGGCGTACTTGGCGCGCTGCAGGCGCGACTTGGGCAAGGTAGTCAAATTAGGGGCAATCAAAAAAATCGGTGGAAAAACAGTGACATGGCGAATAAAACAATGCGTCCATTCTACCCTGCGCAACAAGCTGCACACGACTGCACTTCTCTTTTCTGCGCGCCGCAAAAATACCTTAGAATCAGTTCACAGGCGCCAATTCCAGCCATCTCGGCAGTTTCTTTCTCGTTCATACAGGAGTCAGCTTGATCGCCTCGTTCCAGCATAGCAAATCCCTTGTTCCCGCACTGTTGATTGCGGTCCTGCTTGCTGCCTGCGGTGGCGGCGGTGGCGGCGACAGCGGCAGCTCCACGGTATCGACGGCCACGCCGGGGCCGCAACTGATACAGGAGACCGGCGCGCCGTCGATGACGGGCAATATCGCCACCGATGGCTACAACTGGATCAATTACCGGCGCAGCCAGGTCGGCCTGGCCGCCCTGACCCGCAACAGCCTGATCGACACGGCGGCCCAGGGCCATTCCGACTACCTGAAAGCCAACAGCACCGTCTCGCACGACCAGGTTGCCGGCAAAACCGGTTTCACGGGCACCACGCTGGCGGACCGCTTCGTCAAGGCAGGCTACACCCTGAACCGATCCAATTCCTATGCCTATGGCGAAGTGATTGCTGGTGCGGCCAACAATTCCGGCTTTTACCTGGCGGAAGAATTGATTACCGCCATCTATCACCGCTTTGCCATCTTTGAACCGGTCTTCAAGGAAGCGGGCGCCGGCGCGGCCATGGGCGCCAACGGCTATGCCTACTTCACGGCCGACTTTGCCGCCAACAATGGCTATGGTCCGGGCCTGGCGGCCGGGCAACTCGCTACCTACCCGGTCAGCGGCCAGCTCAAGGTGGCCACCAGTTTTTCCAGCGATAACGAAGAGCCCGATCCGGTACCGAACCAGGATATCGTCGGCTATCCGATCAGCGTGCATGCCAATATCTACGACATGCTCGGCGTGACGGCATTTACGGTACGCCAGCGCGGCGCCACCAGCGACCTGACGGTGCGGCTGCTGGAGCACGCCACCGACACCCAGACGCCGGCCGCCGGCGCCGCCATCATTCCGCTGGCGCCATTGACGGCCAACACCACCTATGACGTCAGCTTCAGCGGCCGGCTGAACGGCGCCAACATCACACGCAGCTGGTCATTCACGACACGCTGATCAAGAGATCAGGGAATAAGGGCCAACCGGGGCGATGGCAGGATGTAAAATGGCGGCATCTGTTTTTTGCAATCGACCCGCTTTCGCTCCCGGCAGACAGGCATGATGACACCACCAGCCACTGGCGACGATGCCGCCACCGCATCCGACACGGCCCGCCTACTCGATGTCGAGAGCGGCCTGGGCCGCATCATGGGCGACCGCCCCCTGTACCTGAAAATCCTGCGCCGCTTCCTGCACGACCACGGCGCCACACCGTGCCAGATCCACGCCGAATTCGCTGCCGGCGACTATGCCGGCGCGCGCCTGCGCACCCACACGCTCAAGGGCGCCGCCGGCATGATCGGCGCGGTCCAGGTCCATGGCCTGGCCAGCGCCCTGGAGATGGCGCTGCGCGCCCAGGCGCCCGACCTGGCGCAACAGGTGCAGCAGCTGGAACTGGCGCAGGATCAATTGCTGGGCGCCATCAGCAGCCAGCTCGGTACGCTGGAGGAAAGCCAGACGGCGGCGCAGGATGTGGCGCCCGACCCGGCCGCGCCCGCCATCCAGCTGTTGCTGGCGCGCCTGGCCAGCCATTTGCGCGAAGGCGATGGCGCCGCCATCGATATCCTGGAAAACTCGGCCAGCCTGCTGGCCGCCAGCCTGGGCGTCCATGTCTACCAGGAAGTGGCCGCCGCCGCGCATGAATTCGATTTTGAAAGCGCGCTGGAAGCTCTGCTGCGCCGGCGATAAGCCCTGTCAGCGGCTGAACTGCGCCTCTTCCGCATACGCCTCGCCGCAGCTCTTGCAGCAGAAACGCCGCACCGCATCGAGCGGCTTGTCGCAATACCAGCAAGCGCCCTTGGGCGGCAGCATGGTGGCCAGATGCAAAGGCGTGGGTGCCAGGCGCGTCGTCTCGATTTCTTCCCGCGGAGCTTGCAGCGGTTTGCGGTCCATGCCGGCCTCCTTTCCTGATTGCACTAAGTGCGTCAGGCAAGATTACGTCAGCGGCGATTGTGCTTCATGACAATTCTCAACCGCAACCGGTACGGTGACAATCTTGCTCCATAGCACTACAATCAAGACCCTTCGATTGCCGGCCCACCTCCCCATGAAATCATCGCTGCTGTTGTCGTCCTGCCTGCTGCTCACCGCCTGCGCCACGCCAGTGGCGCCGACCAGCTATACACTCAATTCCGGCGCCGAACGCACGCCCGAGCAGCTGGCGGTGGTATTCGAACACGCGGACCTGACCTTTCGCGTCGATCCCGCGCAGCGCAGCATTACCGGCGACGCCCGCCTGACATTCCTGGCCAGCGCGCCGCTGACGCGCTTTGCGCTGGACCTGGACCGCAATCTGCCGGTCGACACCGTCGAAGTCGATGGCCAGCCGCTGGCGCCACAGGACTATGCCAATCCCGAGGGGCGCCTGAGCATGACCTTGCCGGCCACCATCGCCGCCGGCCAGCGCACCACCATCCGCGTCAGATATCACGGCGTGCCGCACGTGGCCGTGAAAGCGCCATGGGATGGCGGCATGGTGTGGTCGAACACGGCGGACGGCGCGCCATGGGTGGCCAGCGCCGTGCAGGGCGAAGGCTGCGACCTGTTCTGGCCGTGCATCGACCATCCGATGGGCAAGGCGCAGCTGATCGACCAGCATATCCAGGTGCCGTCGCCGCTGGTGGCGGCCGGCAATGGCGTGGCGCTGGGCATGGACGAAAAAGATGGCTGGCGCACCTGGCACTGGCGCGCCAAACACCCGAGCACGTATGGCATCGCATTGAATATCGCGCCGTACCGCACGATGCAGGGCGAATACGCGAGCCGCTACGGCAACCGCATTCCGCTGCAATTCTGGTATCTGCCGGAAAGCGAAGCGAAGGCGCGCGGCTTGTTCGACGAATTGCCGCCCATGCTCGACTTTTTTGAAAGCGTGATCGGCCCCTACCCGTTCGGCGACGAGAAAGTCGGCATTGCCGAAACGCCGCATAAAGGCATGGAACACCAGACCATCAATGCCTACGGCAACAAGTATGCGAAAACCGGCTATGGCTACGACGAGTTGCTGCAGCACGAATTTGCCCATGAATGGTTCGGCAACCAGTTGACCAACAGCAACTGGGACGACATGTGGCTGCACGAAGGCTTTGGCAGCTACATGCAGCCGCTGTACATGCAATACCTGCGGGGCGACCAGGAGTATTTTGCTTCGCTGCAGCAAATCCGCACCGGCATCCTGAACAAGGCGCCGATCGTGTCGGGCAAGCCGAAGACGGAAGAAGAAGTGTATGACATCAAGAAAGGCGGTCCCGGCGGCGATATCTACGCCAAGGGCGCGCTGGTGCTGCACACGCTGCGCGGGCTGATCGGCGACGATGCGTTTTTCCGCGCCGTGCGCCTGCTGGTGTATGGCACCGAGCAGCCGCTGCCGGGGCAGTTCCAGCCGCGCTACGGCAGCACCACGGAATTCATGGCCATCGTCAACAAGGTCACGGGCGGCAACTACGACTGGTTTTTCCAGGTCTATCTGTACCAGGCCGCGCTGCCGGAACTGTCCGCCGTGCGCGACGGCGACACCTTGCGCCTGGCATGGAAGACGCCGGCCGACCTCCCCTTCCCGATGCCGGTGGAAGTGCGTATCGGCAAGGAAATCCAGACCGTCCCCATGGCGCTGGGTTTCGGCGAACTGCATCTGCCAGCCGGCGCCACCTATACGCTCGACCCGCATTCACGCGTGCTGCGCCGCGCCGAACATATCGAGCAATTCCAGAAGTTCAGGGAAGAGCAGGCGAAGGGGAAGAAGGGGTGATGTGAGGTAGCATTTTTTTGACCCCGGCCGTTTCGCTGTCAGGGCTGAATGCAACAAACACTCCTATTTCCGAAAACTCCTGACCGCATCATTCGCGTGGTCATCGATCACTTTCCTGATCTCCGGCTGTTTTGCATATTTCACGCGCAAGCGCTTCAGCTGCTGCTGCGCCGCCCCGCACGACTGTTCGATGGCCTGCGTGATTTCGCGCTGGCGCGCCTTGTCGTTGTCGTCCCACTCGCCGGCGAAGTGCTCGCACATCTCGGCGTTGTCGATAAACTTTGCCACATCAGCCGGCAATTTTTGCTTTGCGCCGGCCAGCAAAGGCAGGCTCAGCAACAGCGCGAACAGCAGTTTCATCAAAGCTCCTTATTTGCCGATACAGAACCGGCTGAAAATCACGCCCAGCAGGTCGTCCGGTGAAAATTCGCCGGTAATGCTCGACAGCTGCACCTGCGCCAGGCGCAGTTCTTCGGCGAACAGGTCCAGCGACTGGTCGTCCTGGGCTGCGTGCTGGGCCGCGATATCGAGGTGCTTGCCGGCCGATTTCAGGGCGATCAGGTGGCGTTCGCGCGCCAGGTACAGCGATTCGCCCGTCTGTTGCCAGCCGGCGATACGCAGCAATTCGGCGCGCAGCAGGTCGATGCCGATATGTTCATGCGCCGACAGGTAGACGTGGGTCGCGTCCGGCAAGGCATCGACGCTGGGCTTGTGGCCGGACAAATCGATCTTGTTCCACACGCGCACCACCGGTACGCCTTCGGGGAAGGCGGCGACGATGGTTTCGTCGGCCAGCGTCGGGCCGTGATCGGCGTCCAGCAAATGCAAAATCACGTCGGCCTTGCCGATTTCGCCCCAGGTACGCTCGATGCCGATGCGCTCGACGGCGTCGATGGTGTCGCCGGCGCTGCGGATGCCGGCCGTGTCGATGATGTTCAGGGGAATGCCCTCGATCTGGATCGTTTCGCTGACCTTGTCGCGCGTGGTGCCGGCGATCGGCGTGACGATCGCCACGTCGGCGCCGGCCAGCGCGTTCAGCAGCGACGACTTGCCCACGTTCGGCTGGCCGGCCAGCACCACATTCAACCCTTCGCGCAGCAGCGCGCCCTGCGCCGCCTGGGCAAACACCTTGTTCAAGGCCTCGATCACGGCCTTCAGCTGGCCGCGCGCGTTCGATTTTTCCAGGAAGTCGATCTCTTCTTCCGGAAAGTCCAAGGTCGCTTCGACCAGCATGCGCAGTCCCGTCACCTGCTCGACCAGCGCATGGATGGTGTTCGAGAACGCGCCCGACAGCGATTGGGAGGCGGATTTGGCGGCCGCTTCGGTCGAGGCGTCGATCAGGTCGGCCACGGCCTCGGCCTGCGCCAGGTCCAGCTTGTCATTCAGGAAGGCGCGGCGCGTGAATTCGCCGGGCTCGGCCAGGCGCAAGCCGCTGTCGCGGCCCGCTTCCAGCACGCGCGCCAATAAGAGCTGAAGAACAACCGGGCCGCCGTGGCCCTGCAGTTCCAGCACGTCTTCGCCCGTGTACGAGTGCGGACCCTTGAAGTGGATGGCGATGCCCTGGTCGATAATGGCGCCGTCCGCTTCGGTAAACGGCACATAGGTGGCGTGGCGCGGTTTCAATGCCTGGGCACCGAACAGCGCGGCCATCAGGGGTGCGAGGTTCTTGCCGGAGGCGCGGACCACGCCGATGCCGCCGCGTCCCGGTGCGGTGGCGATGGCGGCGATAGGGGAGGAGTCGAGTTTCATGGGGATATTGTAATAGGTACGGGACTACCTGGGTGGCGGGATCGGACCCTGCAGGTCTGACCCCAGCTTTTGCCGTGGGGGTTTGGCCTTTTTTAACCCGATATCTTGAAGGCCGGGGTCAGACCCAAAGGGTCCGACCCCAAAAAAAGCCCGCACTAGGCGGGCTTTTGCTTCGCTAACCCTGCTTACACAGTGGCTGGCGCGTATTTCTTGGTGATCACCCATTGCTGGCCGATCGACAGGACGTTGTTGACGACCCAGTACAGCACCAGGCCCGACGGGAAGAAGAAGAACATCACCGAAAATGCCAGTGGCATGAACAGCATCATCTTCGCTTGCATCGGATCGGCAGGCGCCGGGTTCAGCTTGGTCGTGATGAACATCGAGATCGCGTACAGCACCGGCAGGATGCACCATGGGTCATGCTGGGCCAGGTCGGTGATCCAGCCGATCCATGGCGCGCCGCGGATTTCCACCGACGCGTTCAGCACCCAGTACAGCGCGATAAATACCGGCATCTGGATCAGGATCGGCAGGCAGCCGCCCAGCGGATTGATCTTCTCGGTCTTGTACAGCTCCATGGTGGCCTGGTTCATCTTCTGCGGATCGCCTTTGTAGCGCTCGCGGATCGCCTGCATCTTCGGCGTCACCAGTTTCATCTTGGCCATGCTGCGGTAGCCGGCGGCCGACAGCGGGAAGAACGCCAGCTTGATCAGGATGGTGAAGGCGATAATCGTCCAGCCCCAGTTGCCCAGTACGCTATGGATCTGTTCCATGACCCAGAAGATCGGCTTGGCGATAATCGTCAGCCAGCCATAATCCTTGACCAGTTCCAGGCCCGGCGACACCGGTTCGAGCAGGTGCGCGATTTGCGGACCCGAGTACAGCTTGGTATCGATCGCAGCCGATGCGCCCGGCGCCAGCGATGGCAGGGTCATCAGGTTGCCGATGGCGTAGGTGTTGGTGCCCAGCTTCTTGGTAAAGATGTCGCGCGAGATATTTGCCGGCGGCACGAAAGCGGAAACGAAGAAGTGCTGCGAGATGGCAAACCAGCCGCCGTCAGCCTTGGCCGGGTGCAGGGCCTTCATGGCCGTGTCCTTGCCGGTTTTTTCGTCTTCCACTGCCGCTTTTTCGATCTTCTCGAACGTCATCTTCTGGTACTTGTCCTGCGGCGTGTACAGGGTCGGGCCCGTGTAGCTGCTGTTGAAGAACGAGTCGCCGACCGGCTTGTTGCCGTCGTGTACCAGTTGCAGGTACAGCTGCGGCGTGACTGGCGCGGCGCCGACGTTGGCCACGTCATGGCGCACGTCGATCACATAGTCGCCGCGCTTGAAGGTATAGGTCTTGGTCAGCTTGACGCCGCCCTGCACCGCTTCCATCACCAGCTGGATCTGCTTGCCGTCGGCCAGCGTGCGTACGCCAGGCTGTACCGTAAAGCCGGTGTTGTGCGTCGGGAAAGGACCGCCCACCAGGCCCGATTGGGCCAGATAGGTGTGGTTTGCGCCTTCGTCGAACAGCACTTCGTTTTGCTTGCCTTCGTCAGGCTGGCACCACTTGAACAGGCCGAAGCAGCCACCGAACCAGCCCGGATTGCCCGCGCCCTTGAACTTCAGCAATTCCAGACGCTTGACCTGGCCACCCAATGTGTCGATATCGACCTTGATGACATCGGTGGTGATGGTAATCCGCTCATTTTTGAACACGGCAGGATCGGCATTCGCGCCAGGCAAGGCTGCCGCGCCATTGGCCGGCAAGGCGGCGGTGGCGGCAGGAGTGGTCGGCGCCTTGGCGGTCTGTTCCGTGTTCGCGGAGAACATCGACGGGCGACCGGTCGAGATCATCCATTCGTTCCAGAGAATTACCAGCGAGACGGAGAACACGATCCACAGGATGGTACGTTTATTGATATCCATTAGGGGTATTGGTCAGGAGTGGTTGCAACCGCAAGCGGTCGTTGAAGATGATTTGCCGTCGGCCGGTGGTACCGGATCGACGCCCCCGTCATTCCAGGGGTGGCAGCGGCACACGCGCCTGGCAGCCAGCAGGCTGCCTTTCGCGGCGCCGTGCACGCGCAAGGCTTCCATCGCGTAATGCGAACAGCTTGGATAGAAGCGGCAATTCTGTCCCAGCATGGGGCTGATCACCAACTGATAAGCTCGCAGCAGGAACAGCAGCAGGGTTTTCATGGCGCGGACGGTGGTGGCGCAACAGCAACAGAACGGGCCTGGGCCGCGACTTGCGCCGCAAACAGGCGGCTCAGTTCGTCACGCAGTTCGGCTTTCAGCCTGGCCGTGGTGGCCGGACCATCCTTGCTGTTGACGGCGCGCGACAGGCGCACCACACAGTCGACCGGCGGCAGCGCGCTGTTGCGAAACAGCTCGCGCGTCACGCGCTTGATCGTGTTGCGGGTCGCCGCGCGCGGCGCGAAACGCTTGGCCACAACGACGCCCAGCCGCGCATGCGGCAATAAATTGTGTCGGGTATACAGCACGAAATGCGCTGTTTTTTGCGAGGGGCGCAAACGAAAAACGGATGAAAATTCATCCGTTTTAACGATACGCCGAACGCGCGCGAAGTCGTGTGAACCTTCGCGTTGATTGCCGACTGGAGTACAGCTAGCCACGCGATCAGCTGTCAACGACAAGCCTAGACGGCCAGACGTTTGCGGCCCTTTGCGCGACGTGCGTTGAGCACATCACGGCCACCACGGGTAGCCATACGAGCGCGGAAGCCGTGCGTACGCTTGCGGCGAACGACGGAAGGTTGGTAAGTACGTTTCATGTTGGTCTCGCTAAAAACAAAAAAAATGCAAAATCGGGTCTGACGTCCCGTCAGTTTTTGGTGCCAATGACAATCGCGCACTTATGCCAAGGCACAAGGGCCAATCTCATCGCCCGCTTAATCCACGCTTAGTCCATATTGTCGTTCCAAATGAATAAACACGGAATACGGGCGGGGAACCCTGAATTATTCAGCATATCACCCCCTCGTGTCAAGGATTGCCGCAGGTTTCCCGTGTTCGGCTGGAAATTTGCGCACGCGTCCCCATCTGTCCCGAATGCCGCATTTCCGCTGCGCGGGCAAGGATAACTCAAGACTTGTACACATGCTTGCGCCGCCACCATACGCAAAAATAACGAGCGCGCCTGTGGATAACTTTGCCGGTCGGGAGTAGAATAGCGCGTTACGTGTGGCGAGCCCTCGCGCGACGCCGGCCTTGCAACACGGTGCACGCAGGGCTGTATCGATACGCCCTCCCACACCTTTTCACATAGACATACATGGACAATTTCTGGCAGGCCTGTTCCGCGCAGTTGGAACTGGAGCTGACACCGCAACAATTCAGTGCGTGGATCAAACCGCTTATCCCTCTCGATTACGAAGAGGGCAAGCTGCGCATTGCTGCGCCCAATCGATTCAAGCTCGATTGGGTCAAGACCCAGTTCGCCAGCCGCATTACCGCTCTTGCAATCGACTACTTCGAAGCGCCGACCGAGGTGCAGTTCGTGCTCGACCCGCGCTTGGCCCTGCCGAAAAAACCGGTAGCGGCCAGCACGCCTGCCAGCGATCCGAACGGTGGCGCGCCGAGCGCGCGCGCTCCGGAGCCGCAGCCGAGCGTGCCGGAAATGAGCATCGGCGCCGCCCCGCGCCGCGAGCAAAGCCGCATCAACACCGACCTGACGTTCGACAGCTTCGTGACGGGTAAAGCCAACCAGCTGGCGCGCGCCGCCGCGATCCAGGTGGCGAACAACCCGGGCGTGTCGTACAACCCGCTGTTCTTCTACGGCGGCGTAGGCCTCGGCAAGACCCACTTGATCCATGCGATCGGCAACCAGGTGATGGCCGACAACCCGGGTGCGAAGATCCGCTATATCCACGCAGAACAATATGTGCGCGACGTAGTGACTGCTTACCAGCGCAAGGGTTTCGACGACTTCAAGCACTATTATCACTCGCTCGATATGCTGCTGATCGATGATATCCAGTTCTTTGGCGGCAAGAGCCGGACGCAAGAGGAATTCTTCTATGCGTTCGAAGCTCTGATCGCGGCCAAGAAACAGATCATCATCACTTCGGATACCTATCCGAAGGAAATCACCGGCATGGACGACCGCCTGATCTCGCGCTTCGATTCCGGCCTGACGGTGGCAATCGAGCCGCCGGAACTGGAAATGCGCGTGGCGATCCTGCTGAAAAAGGCCAAGCAGGAAGGCGTGACGTTTTCGGACGACGTGGCCTTTTTTGTCGCCAAGCACCTGCGCTCGAACGTGCGCGAGCTCGAAGGCGCGCTGCGCAAGATCCTGGCGTACTCGCGTTTCCACGGCAAGGACATCACGATCGATATCGTCAAGGAAGCCCTGAAGGACTTGCTGTCGGTACAGAATCGCCAGATTTCCGTGGAAAACATCCAGAAGACCGTGGCCGACTTCTTCAATATCAAGGTCGCCGACATGTATTCGAAGCGCCGCCCCGCCAATATCGCGAGGCCGCGCCAGATCGCCATGTACCTGGCCAAGGAATTGACGCAGAAGAGCTTGCCGGAAATCGGCGAACTGTTCGGCGGACGCGACCACACGACCGTGCTGCACGCCGTGCGCAAGATCGCGCTGGACCGCACCAAGAATCCGGAATGCAATCATGAATTGCATGTTTTGGAACAAACCTTGAAGGGTTAAACACGGCTTATTGGCAGGCTGGCTCAAAACGTGCTTTACCCTTATCATCCGGTAGCGCACCGCAGTCTGTCTGCCGGGGCTCCCCTCGCAAGATTTGTTAAATTAATACGTTAAACTTAATACCGTTAAACCTATACATTGAGGATAAATATGCAATTGGTCAAAACCACCCGAGATACCCTTCTCCGGCCACTGCAGATCGTGAGCGGTATTGTCGAGCGTCGGCACACTATGCCGATTCTGGCCAATATCCTCATCCGCAAAGACGGTGAAAATGTCTCCTTCCTGTCGACCGACACCGAAGTGCAGATCACCACGCACGCCCAGATCGGCTCGGGCGCGGACGTCACCGGCACCACCGTGGCCGCGCGCAAGCTGCTGGACATTTTGCGCGCGCTGCCCGAGTCGGGCGACGTCACCATGACCCTGCTGAACAAGCGCCTGACGGTACAAACCGGCAAGTCGCGCTTTGCCCTGCAGACGCTGGCGGCCGAAGAATTCCCGACCGTGCAACAGGCCGAAAGCTACAACGCGACCGTCACCCTGCCCCAGAAAACCCTGAAGCACCTGTTCAACATGGTGCATTTCTCGATGGCGCAGCAAGACATCCGCTACTACCTGAACGGCCTGTTGCTGGTTCTGGATGGCAATAACGTGATCGCCGTGGCCACCGACGGCCACCGCCTGGCCTTCTGCCAGGTCGCCACCGAGCAGACCTTTGCGCGCCAGGAAGTGATTATTCCGCGCAAGACGATTATTGAACTGCAGCGCCTGCTGGAAGAGAACGACGAGCCGGTGCAGCTCGACATCGCCGCCAACCAGGTGAAACTGACCTTTGCCGACATCGAGCTGATCTCGAAACTGGTGGAAGGCAAGTTCCCCGACTACACGCGCGTGATTCCGAAGGGCTACAAGAACGACTTCACGATCGGCCGCGATGAGCTGCTGCGCTCGCTGCAACGCGCCGCCATCATGACCAGCGACAAGTTCAAGGGCGTGCGCTGCATTATCACGCCAGGCAGCATGAAGATCAGTTCGACCAATGCCGACCAGGAAGAAGCGGTCGAGGAACTGGAAATCGACTACAGCGGCGACTCGGTCGACATCGGTTTCAACGTGACGTATCTGCTCGACGTGCTGAACAACCTGAAGTGCGAATACGTCAACATCGCGCTGGGCGACTCGAACTCGTCCGCGCTGATCTCCATCCCGGACAACGCCGACTTCAAGTACGTTGTCATGCCGATGCGGATATAAAGACCACAGCAGTGACGTAGGTCGGATTAGGCGCAAGGCGCCGTAATCCGACAACACCAGTGAAACAAACAATGTTGTCGGGTTACGCGCGCAGCGCTAACCCGACCTACGCCAGCAGTCCCGAATCAATCAGTAATCGCTATTTGAGAAAGCAGTCCATGTCCGAGAATCCACAAGACCCCCCGATCCAGGCCAAAACGGAAGAATACGGCGCCTCCTCCATCCAGATCCTGGAAGGCCTGGAAGCCGTACGCAAACGCCCGGGCATGTATATTGGCGACACCTCGGACGGCACCGGCTTGCACCATCTGGTGTTCGAAGTGCTGGACAACTCGATCGACGAGTCGCTGGCCGGCCATTGCACCGAGATCCACGTCACCATCCACAGCGACAACTCGATCTCGATCACCGACAACGGCCGCGGCGTGCCGACCGGCCTGAAGATGGACGACAAGCACGACCCGAAACGCTCGGCGGCCGAAATCGTCATGACCGAACTGCACGCCGGCGGCAAGTTCGACCAGAACTCGTACAAGGTCTCGGGCGGCCTGCACGGCGTGGGCGTATCGTGCGTCAACGGCCTGTCAAAACTGCTGAAACTGACCATCCGCCGCAACGGCAAAGTCCATTACATGGAATTCGTGCGCGGCGTGCCGCAAAACCGCATCATCGAAATGGTCGATGGCGTGGCGACGTCCCCTATCCAGGTGATCGGCGACACCGACAAGCGCGGCACCGACGTGCACTTCTGGGCCGACGAAGAGATTTTCACGCACGTCGAATTCCACTACGAAATCCTGGCCAAGCGCATCCGCGAACTGTCGTTCCTGAACAATGGCGTCAACATCAAACTGTCGGACCAGCGTACCGGCAAGGAAGAAGTGTTCGCCTTCGAAGGCGGCACGCGCGGCTTCGTCGAGTACATCAACAAGGCCAAGTCGGTCTTGCACCCGACCATTTTCCAGGCCACCGGCGAGCGCCTGTCGGACCAGGGCACCAATATCACGGTCGACGTGTCGATGCAGTGGAACGATGCCTACAACGAACAGGTGCTGTGCTTTACCAACAACATCCCGCAACGCGACGGCGGCACCCACCTGACGGGCCTGCGCGCGGCGATGACGCGCGTCATCAACAAATACATCGATGAACACGAGTTCGCCAAGAAGGCGAAAGTGGAAATCAACGGCGACGACATGCGCGAAGGCCTGACCTGCGTGCTGTCGGTGAAAGTGCCGGAACCGAAATTCTCGTCGCAGACGAAAGACAAGCTGGTGTCGTCCGAAGTGCGCGGCCCGGTCGAAGAGATCGTTGCCAAGACGCTGGCCGACTACCTGCAGGAAAAACCGAACGACGCCAAGATTATCTGCGGCAAGATCGTCGAAGCGGCGCGCGCGCGCGAAGCGGCCCGCAAGGCCCGCGACCTGACCCGCCGCAAAGGCATCATGGACGGCCTGGGCCTGTCGGCCAAGCTGGCCGACTGCCAGGAAAAAGACCCCGCCCTGTGCGAACTGTACATCGTCGAGGGTGACTCGGCAGGTGGCTCGGCCAAGCAAGGGCGCGACCGCAAGTTCCAGGCGATCCTGCCGCTGCGCGGTAAAGTATTGAACGTGGAAAAAGCGCGTTTCGAGAAAATGCTGTCGTCGGAGCAGATCACCACCCTGATCGCTACCCTGGGCACCTCGATCGGCCCGGACGAATTCAACGCCGACAAGCTGCGCTACCACCGCATCATCATCATGACCGATGCGGACGTCGACGGCGCCCACATCCGTACCCTGCTGCTGACGCTGTTCTACCGCCAGATGCCGGAACTGGTCGAACGCGGCCACATCTACATCGCGCAACCGCCGCTGTACAAAGTCAAGGCCGGCCGCGACGAGCGCTATCTGAAAGATGACGCCGAAGAAGCCACCTACATGATGACGGTCGCGCTGAACACGGCAGTCCTGGTGCCGCGCGAAGGCGCCGAAGGCATCTCGGGCGACACCCTGGCCGAGCTGGTGCGCAAGTTCAACCTGTCGAACACCATCATGACTCGCCTGACCCGCGTGATCGACCGCGCCGCCCTGACCGCCATCATGACCGGCGTGCAGCTGGACCTGTCCACCCTGGACCTGGCCGAAACCTCGGCGCAAGCCCTGCAGGCAGCCATCAACGACACGGCCGTCAAAGTGGTGGTGCGCTCCGACGACCTGTCCGAAAAACACATGCTGCGCATCGAGCGCATGCACCACGGCAACGTGAAAGTCAGCGCCATCGACGCCGACTTCGTGCAAAGCCCGGACTACGCCGTGCTGAGCACGGGCGCCGCCACCTTCGAAGGCCTGATCGGCGAAGGTGCATTCGTGCGCCGCGGCGAAGGCGAGCGCATCAAGGAAATCGCCGTCACCGACTTCCACCAGGCCATGCAATGGCTGCGCGACGAAGCCGAACGCACCGTCTCGAAACAGCGCTACAAAGGACTGGGCGAAATGAACCCGGACCAGCTGTGGGAAACCACCATGGACCCCACCGTGCGCCGTTTGCTGAAGGTGCAGATCGAGGATGCGATTGCGGCGGACCAGATCTTTACCACCTTGATGGGCGATGATGTGGAGCCGCGCAGGGCGTTTATTGAGAACAATGCGTTGAGGGCGGGGAATATTGACGTTTAAGCAGTATTTTTGATACAGGAGGCGACACGAAGTGTCGCCTTTTTTTGATCGTATGAATGGCACGACGACATTAACCCTGAACTACTACAAACAAAACGCCACAGCGCTCTTTAACAATACCGCCAACGTCGCTATGAATGTATTGCATGATCGATTTTTGTCTACGGTATGCGCTAGTGGGAACGCCTCGGGTTCTGAGTTATATCAATAATCGCGCGAGCTGCGCATAGAAACTGAGCAATCCGTATTCGGCAACATGTTTGCCAGAGACAGACCTGTGCTTCGCGCTAACCCGCTGCTTGACGGAAGCCCTCGCCCTCAGCAGTTTCACTGATCGAAGCCAGCCGTTTCCAATCTTTCTGCAGTCCAATTTTCAAGAATCCCTGAAGGGTACTGGCCTTTAAGACGAGTGCGCGGTCCGTCGGTGACAGGTGCGCACCACCCTTTGGCCAAGAATAAAGAGAAGCCCAATAGCCTGATTCAGTCAAGTGCAGCAATTTGCTCTGCAGGTCGATAGCATCATCGACTTGACCCTGTTTTCGGTTATCTGCCTTCTTTCCTTGGTAGATGTCTTTGGAGATAGTCATGCCACGAGCGGTACTGACGTAAGGGATTTCCAAGGCAGCGATGGCATCCCAGCACTCTGTGCGCTTGCACCATTCACCGATGTTCCTGATCCCATTTGGTGGTGAAAGCAAAGTTTGCTGCACCAGAGGAGCAATTTCTTCTAGCCTTGCCGCAACTTCTTCCCCTGCATCTTGACTGTTCCAAATACGCTCAAGATCGAGTTCTTCGCGCGTATTCCTGATGTCTTGGAAAAGTTTTGCAAGTGTGTAAGTAACAATATTGACTCGATAGCCTCCTTCGTACCATGATTTGCGGCCTGCATCGACCGTTTCTTCCATTTTCTTCCAAACGAGACACACCGCTACCATGTTGCGAAAAAATGATTCACCGTAAAGAGGACTAAGACGTTCCCAATTCTCGGACTCGGAGATTTCAGCGCTCCCACTTGAAAATGCGCCGGCAAACTTGGTGAAATTTTTCTGGGCACCAAGACTAACCCAGTGTGGCCTTGTATCCCACGTATGAGCGTACTTGGCCAGATCGGTTTTGCTTATAAGCTGTTCTGCAGGATACTCCCGCTCGAACACCGCTTTCTTGGATTTGTCGAGATAAATCTTGCCATTTTGATACTGTCCACGGGCTCGCTCGTAGAACCATTTGCTCTGAATACGCTGACTGGCACGTGCTGGTGTAAGCAGCCGGCGCGATATTTCTTCCATCTTCCTGTGGAATGGATGATTTGAGAAGAAGTCCGCTGCCGCCACCTTGTTTTGCGTGTTAGCGAACTCTGCAATGCTAGGAATCAGCTCCTGCGCCCTATCAGGAAAGACTCGCGTGAGCTTCATCGGTACCGATACGCCTGTGAGACTAAGATGGTCTTTCTTGCGAGCACTAAGTATGCTAGCTGTGGTCTGGCCTCCATTTACGATCTGCAGGTCAGTCAATCCTGTTATCATTAGCTGGCCATTGCGTGACTCAACCGTTACATCAGATGCAGTCGCAGCGATGCCGTTGTTATAAGCAAAAAATAACCCTGGTTCATCTTGAATCGTAGCGCGAATGCCCTTGTTGACTCCACCTTTCATTCCAAGAAACGCGCGTACATTACCTTCGAGAAGACGACTTCCGTAGCGTTCAAACATGTCGGCCAGTTGATCACCTTTTACGACACATAGGTAGGAGCAGATATCACCGCTACGTGCAGCTTCAAGACACGGGATTGCTGTACCACCACTCTCTTCAAGTTCGATCCTTACTGCTTCGCGTTCGCGCCCTGACTCATACAACGCGGTCAATCGATTTAAATCCCATATGTGGCGCTCTATGGGAATGCCTGCAATATCGTCTCGACTGTCTTCCTTGAAGCGACTGCTCAGTGAAAGGTTGCTAAAGATATGGATACGAATTCGGTTAATCCGATGCACTTCGCTATTAAGCTGAAGCGCTAGATCATAGGCATCATTCGCGTGAGCAATCTTCTCGTGCAGATTGTTTTCAACTGCCTCACGAACAAAATTTTCCACCCAAGAGGAAAGCTGATCGACCACAGCGGTTCCAAGCGTCTGCGGCGCTGTGATATCCTCCCATTTTCCGATAACAATACCGACAGTGCCGTCGGATTCATCGATCGGTGTGAAGCCATGCAACTTCAGTGTCCTATTTTTCGTTCCGGGTGACTGGTATTCCACTGAACGAAATTCACCGAACACGGGGTCGTCTGCGAGTCTGTCAGCTACTTCATGTACGAAGGCCAATGTATCGACGAGATGCCTGGCAGCACTTCTCCTTGCCACCATCTGCGTTAGTTCGTCAAGAAAGTCCTCAGGCTGCATCTTGTGTCTCCAGCACCCTGAATTTCTCGAGCGCGGAGAACAGGATGGAATAACTAACATCAGGAATTCCGACCGGTAGCAAGGCAGGAATAATTCGGGGAAAGGCAGGACTCACTGCATAGTGCCGGCTCTCGAGTGGCGAATACGCTACGCTTCGGTAATATTCGTGTTCCACATAGCCTGCCTCAAGCAGCTTTTCTCGGAAGACAGCATTGCCACCGGGAGAACCCGCCAGAAGTTGTTCGATGCGTGCCGCAAGCAGGGGCAGTGTGAGAGCACCGGCTTCCTCTGCTGATGCCTCACGCAGCACATACGTGCGAAGTATCAATGGCAATAGACAGTCTAGCTGTTTTGCAGACGAAATACTGACTGCCACTGCATTGGCGGAGACTGCCTTTACCTCAACCGCATGGTCGGAGAAAAGAAAATCCTGACTTGTGCCTTCGGGACCTGTCCAAGCCATTACGGATAGCAATGGCTCGTCAGGACGGAGCTGTATAAACTCTTCGAGTGCGATTAACTCGCCCATCAAACCCTTGATCTGGAATCTTTGAAGCAGCCCATTTCCACCGTCTCGGAATAGTCGCTGCCAAAGCATCAGACGCTCTCGAAATAGAGCAACAAGAGCCGTTTCGGTGGCAACCTCCGCCGCCGCGTCAGCCAAGTCTTGGCACAATCGACCGAACACGTCTTCGAGACCTTGGCCTGCCAATCGCAACCCCATTAGCCAGCGCCCTCCGAAACGCTGGAAACGTATATAGTCCAGTGCGCCTGTATCGCCATTGATCGATGGGGGAAGTGCGCTCGTCCCGATGGCGAGCATCGCAAGCCCGTTCTCATCAATGGCTGCATAGATATCGAAGGGATGATCTGGATCGAGCCTGACTAATTTCCACCCGTTGTCAGTCTGCGGACTAGTAGTAGCCTCGTTACGCATCACCTGCCATAGATCTTCAATCTTCGTCATCATCTTCTCCTGCGTCATCGCCGAACAGATCCCGCAGCGCAACTTGGTTAAGCCGATATACCACTTTCTCTCCGTCCGAGAACGGATCGAACTCTGGGAAACTAAGGCTAACAGCGACCATTGGTGCCATTCCGATCTCCGACACAGGCATCATCCTACCCTTGCTCAGGTTCTTTTCGGTCGGCTCTTTCGCTTGGATAAAATGAATCGTCATCAAAGGACGCAAACGGAACTTACGGTATTGGTGAGCTGGTACCGAGGACGTTTTCTGATCTTTCCTGTTTTGCTGTTCCCAATTGAGTTCCGCAGCTTGAATCTCCATAGCATCCATCTTTACAAGCTCGTCGCTTGTATCACCGACCCGCTGCTTGTTCAGTCGGAGATATGGAACTCCTTTTGACACTTTCTCGAACTGCCGCTCTCGGCAGCGTACGGAGCCGGTACTGCCGTCGGCAAGCAGTACCTTCACCCCTTCCACCATGTCACCTAAGCCCTGTGGAATGCAAACGTCCCATTTGTCGAGCATAACGAACGGATTACCCCTAATGAAACCTACCAAGGGACGTGTTCCATCCTGTGAGTCGGGAATAAACTCCGTATTCATGTTGCTGATATTTAGTGCTGAAAGGAAGGTGGCGATCCGGCCCCGGTCAATTCCGGTCCAAACATAACGGTTACCAGCCATATCGGCAGCACCCTGTTCAATCACAAATTTCTCTACCAACCGGACGTTTTCTGAGTTCAGGGCCGGCAGCCGGGGGACGCTTGCCGTTTCGGTGCCGAATGCGCTGAATGACACGGAGTGCTCTACATCCTGTCCGCTTCGCATCTTATTCTGGGCGGTGACAATCAACGTATCCGGATGGGACTTTACCCGAATGCCAAACTTGGACGGAGGCATGCGGTTGGCACTCATGCGCCGAAAGTCGGTCCGCAGTTCCGCAACTGCTTGGGCGATGTGCGCATACCAGTCTTGAGTATCGGCATCCATCCAGATACGGAACAAATCGTCATATCCGGCACGATAACCAAACCAGCGCCCCATCTGCAAAAGCGTGTCATATGCTTTGGAGTTGCGATAAAAATAGCTTACGCTCAGACCCTCAAGGGTGATTCCCCGGGATAGCGTAAGCCCTCCAACCGCGATGACGCGGCGACCTTTCTCTGTGTTGCGATAGGTCGAGTAATCGAGCTTTTCTTCCGGCGGCGATTTCTGATTAATCGTCACAACTTTGATGGAAGCAACAGAGTCATTAAGGGTCTTTCGAATCTGGTCCCAAGTCACTTTCACGTTCTGGAATTCTTGATCCCAAGCGGCCTTCAGACTAACGAGTTCTGGGTGGGCGCTCCAAGATCTGCTGGCAAGGTACTGATGAATTTCCTGTTTCAGGTTATATAGAAAGCTGTTGATCTTCTCCGATACGCGTCCCTGAACATCAGTAAACCTGCTCACGTTGACGAGCATAGAGCGGTGCTTCAGTTCTTCGCCGCGAATATCGCGCACGGCACAAGTGAGCAAAAATACGCGGACAGCGTCGTGCAGGCTCTCAGGTAGCGCGCCTACAATGTGCTCTTTCTTGTGCGCGTACGGAACGCTGTCCTCCGCGTCGATGATGTCACGAAGCTGCTTATAATACTTGCCATCATCGAGAAAGATGCTTGAGGCGCCGATGTAATGTGATGGCGTGTTGAGGCTGTAAATGAAATTTGACGGGAAGAGATCAGTTTCATTATCCGGATTGATGAACACGTTGGCAAATGGCGTTGCGGTATAGGCCACGTAAGATGAGCGGGAAAACTTCCCAATAGCCTGGCGGATGAGGCGGTTGATCGTCGCGGGCTCTTGCCCTTCCTTTCGAACATTAACCGATGCGTTGTCTGCCTCGTCGTCTATAACAAGCAGTGGCATGTCGTGGACAGTGTGGCCCGTCAGCTTCAGTTGTGCGTCAAGCCACACCACGAGATTCTCCAACGGCGCTTTATTTTTTTTCATGACGAACAGGATTGGTTCGCTGATATTTGCCAGTGGAATACCATTGAGCACTTGGGCATTACTAGTCAGAAAATCACGCTCGACCGACGTTAGCACATTGGCGGAGCGCTTTCTGTTTATTCCAGCCCCGATGGCTTTGCTCTTACGATCACGAGCAAGAAGCTTACTGCTGTCACGCCCGACAAATCCCAAGTCGAGCCGTTCTTGGGTCTGCTTGCGCAGATCCTCGAGCATGCCCGTCAGCAAAACAATCACCCGATAACCGGCGTCTGCGGCCTTCGCGATGAGTCCGCTGTAGTTTGCAGTTTTACCCGACTGAACATCTCCCATAACCAGACCACGAATTCCCCAAGAGCCGTCCTTGGCGGGATTGCCGCATTCAGTCAGAATGCCATCTGTATCCTCGTCGAGCACGCGGACAACATTGGGACTCCAGCCTTGGCTCTGTAACAACCGTCTGTAACTATCCCAATAATTCCATTCGATACTACCCTTTACGTCGGAAACCCACGGGGCAAAGCTGCTCTCACGTACGACTTCACCGGTCGTCATGCGGATGCCGATTGTCGATTCCAACTTCTTGCGGACGTACGCCAAGCCTTCTTCACCAAGGCCTGCATCGAGCAGGGCTAGCTTCCCAAGAACTTCGTGAAGAAGTTCGTCGGTAAGCGCACGTCCATTGATTAACATCATGGCCATTCCAACGTGGTCGATAGAAAAACTGGTCATTGTTCAAATTCCTTCAGTAACTGTTCGTGATATTGAGGAAAACGTGCAACCGGATCGAGATCGACCACTGTCTTGATTGGGAATCCGGTAATTTCCATAATTCTTCCTGCGACGGCCACTGTCTCCGCATACCTATCTTCTCGATCTGTCCTCCGGTCACCGCACATATCGGAATAGATTGATTCCAGCGGCAACGCGGCCGCCACCAGATTGAGGATATGTTGCAGCGCTTTTTGTGCAGGCCCGTCAAGCGTATCTGTCAGACTACGGATGATCGAATGATCCAGATTAAGCTCATAGCGAAAGGCTCCGGGCGAAGGCTCGATCCGATCCCAAAGTGGCTCGAAACCGGGAGGCTGCTTCTGTCGGCGTCCTGGAAAGGTAACCGTTTTCCTGCTGGTACCGGCGAAGTGCGGAATCAATTCACGAAGGCGGTTACGGATAATATCAGGCGGATAGGCTGCCGATTTCTTGATGTCCAACGACCATAGATGATCAAGCGTGTTTGGGATATCGACTTGCACGCGAGTCAGCTTGAAAAATTCTTCCTTTGGCACTAACCGGAACCAAGTACCCGAAATGACCAGACGGCGGTTGCGGTAAACATAAAACCCTTGGCTGCTGCGTAGACCCTCGCGACCGCCCGCACACTCAGCCTCATCCGGGGTCAAATAGTTCATGTGTGGTAGCACGTAAGGCTGCACATAAATTGACTGTCCGTTCACACTGATAGTTTGACCTTCCAGCGGCTGGGTGAAGCTATTGCTCTTCAGAAATGGATCGATCAATTTCAGTGGCAATCCATTAATTGCAATGGCTACAGGAAGGCTGCCAGCCTCTCGTCGGGTATAACGGTGAAACACAAAGGAAAGGTGTTGGTGGAGATTCGCCATGCGCGCAGTCATCTCTGCTGCAGGGTCGAGCGAGCCCGACATCATACGGTCCAACTGCTGCCAAACCACCAGCGTTCCGCTATCCTGTCCCCGCAGTGTTTCGTACAGCGGCAGCCTCCTGCATTCACGTAAGTCAGGTACTACAACAACCCAGCGCTTCTCGGCACGTACAACGTCCAGATCCCAGCAGCGAACATGAATTTTGCTCTCCTGCTTGGTAACGACAGTAAGGCGGCGGCACTGGGATAGAGAGGCCGTTTTCAGTCCTAGACCGAAACGGCCGAGATCCTGTACCGGTCGGGCATCAACCGGGTTGCTGCTGCCGTGACGCATGGCATTGGTGAGATTGGCAGCGCTCATACCATGCCCGTCATCAAGAACAGCTACAAACGGTTCGCCGGTGCCATCATATTCAATATTGACGCTAGTCGCACCTGCAGAAATGCTATTGTCGATGAGATCTGCCAACGCGGTTTCAGGTGTATATCCAATCGCGCGCATGGATTCAATAAGGCTTACCGGATCTGGAAGCACTTCAAGGGTCTTGGCCAAAAATTTACTTCCTCGACAAGGTTATAATGATTGCCCCCGCTCGCAGGACATCGATGATATTTGAAGGATTCGGGCTAGACAGTTTTCTGAGATGCGCTGCAAAATGCATTCGCGCGACTCACTCGGCTTTTGCCTGCGGGAAATCGATGATTTAGCTCGGCCTACTAAAGATTAACCGTTCGCAACTTCTTTTCTAGAATACATCTTTCTGCAAGTCACAACAAGCATCTGAATCGTGTCTCGTTTATACAAAAGTGTGCGAACGGCATTCAGAAACCGATGAAGGTGGCTGATCAACGTTTTTCTGACTTATTTCGCGAGCAAGCCGTTGAAGCCTGTCCAGCGATTCACGCTTGAGCTCGCATTCCCATATAACGAGCACGCGCCATCCCTTTTCCTGCAACGCAGCAAGATTCTTGACATCGCGTTCCACGTTGCTCTGGAACTTCGTTTTCCATCGTTCGATATTTGAGGCAGGTTGGGTCGCATACCGACAGCCAGTGTGTCGATGCCAGAAACAGCCGTGCACGAAAATCGCTACGCGGTATTTTGGCAGTAGAAGATCGGGCGACCCAGGAAGATCGCGAGCGTGCAACCGGTAGCGGAAGCCTTGCGCATGAAGGTATCGTCGCACGGTCATTTCGGGCTTGGTATTTTTCGACTGAATCCCTGACATCATTCTGGACCGAGTAGCTGCATCGACTACGTCCATTTTTCCTGGTATCCTATGTGTCTATACGAGTTTTTATCTAAGGCAAAGTTGCTCATCAAACAGAAATCCAGTTTTACGGGAAATATTCCTATCGTTGACCTCTTTGCTGGCCCGGGAGGCCTTGGTGAAGGATTTTCGTCGTTAGAAAGTGACCCTTTCAGAATAATTGTATCGGCAGAAATGAGTTCCTCTGCGCACAGTACACTTCGTCTGAGGGCTTTCTATCGTCTACTCAAACGTCGAAGTGGAAATTCCACTGATTCATATTATCGCTTTTGCAACGGCGAGTCAGAATGCCCGTACGACGAAACCAACCATGATGCATGGGTGGAGGCAGGCGAAGAAGCCCTACAGCTGGAGCTGGGGAAGCCTAATGATAACGATGTGCTTGACCGGAGAATTTCCGCTCACAAGCTTGGTCCGGACACGCCATGGGTGTTGATCGGCGGCCCGCCATGTCAGGCGTACTCAGTCGTGGGACGGGCTCGCAACCGAAGCAACGTCGAATACCGTCCCGAAAAGGATCATCGTCATTTCCTCTATAAGGAATACCTGCGAATTATTCAGAAATACCGTCCAGCAGTGTTCGTAATGGAAAACGTAAAGGGTATCCTTACAGCAACTGTTGGTGGAAAAAAGATCTTCGAGACGATCCTTGAAGATCTTTCGGATCCTGACAAGGCAATGAAAATGCCCGCTTCCGGAACTGGGTATCGCATCCATTCGCTTACGTGCGCAACCAATTATTCCGCGAAGGACTCCCCACGCAACATCGATGTGCACGATTTCGTCATCAAGGCAGAACAGCATGGAATACCACAGGCACGACACCGTGTGATACTTATCGGTGTGCGCGAAGGCATCGGCTTGGGTACTCCCGGTCAGATCGAGAAAGCAGGTGAGGTTACAGTCGAGCAAATTATTGGTTCTCTTCCCAATCTACGCAGCCGGCTCAGCAAAGAGCCTGATTCGGATGAGGGCTGGGGCGACGTGGTTGCAAACCATTTCAGCGAGATGGCACGTGAGGTGAGGGACGGCCATGGCGATGCTGGATTGCAGGAGGTGCTCAAGGAGGCATCTGTTTCGATCAAACGAGGACTCGGCACAGGCAACAGGCAGCTTGGTATCCTGAAGGAGGATGTGGAAAGCCCAAGATTACTCGATGGCTGGTATCACGATCCAAAGCTTACGGTCTGGCTGAACCATGACGCACGGGGACATATGCGCACAGATCTGCGGCGCTATGCATACGCGGCGGCATTTGCCGAGGCGTTTGGCTGGTCGCCTAAAGGGCATGGCGAATTCTCACTGGAGGGATTGAGACCTAATCATGATAATTGGGAAACGGGCAAGTTCTCTGATCGCTTCCGTGTTCAGTTGCGCGGGCGACCAGCTACGACGATTACCAGTCATATATCCAAGGATGGTCACTATTTCATCCATTACGATCCAAAGCAGTGCAGAAGTCTGACCGTCCGGGAAGCGGCAAGACTGCAAACATTCCCGGACAACTATTTTTTCCAAGGGAATAGAACCGAACAGTTCCACCAAGTAGGAAATGCTGTTCCACCTCTTCTCGCAAAAAAAATTGGCGACATTGTGTACGCATTGTTATGCGGCGCAGATGCCGGTATCTCAACTCCTGCGCAACAAGATATGTGGATGCAAAACACTCAGCAGGCGGCTGAAGTTTGATCTCAACGAGCGACGTCAATTCTCCAGATTGATCACGGTAAACTAGAGAGTCAGATGCGCGCCAACAACAGCGCGGAAAGCATAAAACTGCTGCATATACTTGCTGATGATCAGCTCCAAACCGGACCAACAGCGATGTTGAGGTTGGTGATGTTTACAGAAAAAGTGGCGTTCCCCAGTATTACGCGCATTGATTGCCATGACGAAATATGTAGCCAATGATCGAAACGTCGACGCTGACACGTGAAGAGAAAATAATGACCACATCCAAAGAAGAACGTGCCGTGCGTGTCGCGCAAATGCGCGCACGCTTTGCCCAAGAGGGAGGAGTTGCGGCACCTGAAAAGGAAGCGTTGTTGGACCACTTTATCGAAGGCACTGTCTCTCTGACCGACCTCGTCGATCATGCTCCCGAGTCTCTCACCACAGCGCAAGAACACGAAGCACTACGCCAAGCCAAGGAAAGCGACGCCGCCGCCTTCCAGCGCATGCGTGAGCAATATGAGGCCAGCCTCCCTGATTACGAGGAAATGAAGAGGCAGCGCAACCTCGAACGGCCAGGAATGAGCGCGGAACAACGCAAGCGCCATGAGGCGCTCGATTTTGCGCGGGCGAATGTCGAGCTGTCTGGCGGCAAGATCAGCGAAGAGGCTGCACAACAAGGCCTGCGCTGGGCGAATGGTGAAATCAGCATGGATGAATATCTGGCGGCAGTGCGAGCGAAAATTGCTCAGCCGTAAATGAAAATAGCACTTTGCCATTCTGCGGTATGATTTCCTATCGTGCCGCCCTGCCCCGCCCCTGCTTCGCGCACTCTTTGTATCCAGGCTTGTAGCAGCCTGGATAGTTTTCTCTCCAAGGACCTTCTATGTTCGGTTTTAACCTGCGCGTCGCCAAGATGGTGTGGACGGCTTTTCTGGTCGCATTTTTGTTGTTCATCACATACAAGGTGTCGTCGACGCTGATCGTGGTGGTGTTCGCGGTGTTCTTCAGCTACCTCGTGTATCCGTTGATCGGGCTGCTGGAACGCTATGGGCCGAAACGCCTGCCGCGTACGGCCAGTATCGGCATTGTGTTCCTGGTGGTGATTCTGCTGGTGGCGGTGCTGGGATCGGTGTTCGGCTCGCGCATCGAGGACGAGGCGATCAAGCTCAGCGAGCAGTTGCCGACGCTGCTCAAGGGGAACAACTTTGCCGAGCGCATTCCGCTGCCGGATTTCATGGAGCCGCTGCGGGCGCGGATGCTGGCATTCATGCAGGCGCAGCTCAATAGCGGCACGGGGCAGGCGATGCCGCTGGCGAAGGAGCTGGGGCTGACGGTGATGCATGCGGCCAGCAACCTGATTTATCTGGTGCTGGTGCCGGTGCTGAGCTTTTTGCTGATCAAGGAAGGGCCGGACATGCGCGACGGCTTGCTTTCCTTGTTGAACCGCCCGAACAAAAAACTGTGGGGCGCCATCATCGATGACCTCGACATCCTGCTGTCGCGCTATGTGCGCGCCTTGCTGTTGCTGTCGATCGCGACCTTTATTTCCTACAGCGTGGCGTTTTCGCTGATGGGCGTGCCGTACGGCCTGCTGCTGGCGGGGGCCGCGGCGCTGCTGGAATTTATTCCGTTTGCCGGTCCGCTCGGCGCTGCCGTGATTGCGGTGGTGGTGGCCGGCTTCAGCGGCTTCGAGCACGTGTTCTGGCTGATCGGCTTTATTGCCGCCTACCGTTTGTTCCAGGATTATGTGGTCAATCCTTACCTGATGAGCGAAGGCGTGGAAGTGTCGCCGCTGATGGTCATCGTCGGCTTGCTGGCCGGTGACCAGTTGGGTGGTGTGGTGGGAATTTTCCTGTCGGTGCCGGTGATGGCGGCGATCAAGATTGTGTTCGTGCGCGCCAGGGCGGCCTTGCAGGCGCGCCATGATGCACATGAGAAAGCGGAGCTGGCGGCCGAGGCGGCGCGCGCCAAGGCAGCCGAAGAGGCGGCGCGGGCGCTGGACCAGCGCAACCACACCGCCCTCGATCTGTAACTATTTAAAACTCTTCCCACTCGCCGCTGCTGTCGGCGGCCGGTTTTGAAGTGCGCGGCTTGGCGGCAGCGGTCGCCATCGCAGGCTTGGCCAGTTTCAATGCCGGCTTGACGGCAGCCGGCCTGGCTGCCGCCGTGACCGGTTTGCGCAGCACCGGCTGGGCCGTCGGCGCGCTGTGATTGGCGTCGAGCTTGAAGCGGCTGACCATTTCGGCCAGCGCCGCCGCTTGCTCCTGCATCGATTCGGAGGCAGCGGCGGCTTCTTCCACCAGTGCGGCATTCTGCTGCGTGACGGTGTCCATTTCGGCCACGGCCTGGTTGATCTGGTTGATGCCCAGTTCCTGCTCGCGGCCGGCGGCGCTGATTTCGCCCATGATGTCGGTCACGCGGCGGATGCTCGATACGATCTCGTCCATCGTGGTGCCGGTTTGCGTGACCAGGTCGCTGCCGGTGCCCACATTCTGTACCGACGCTTCGATCAGCTGCTTGATGTCTTTCGCGGCACTGGCCGAGCGGTGCGCCAGGTTGCGCACTTCGGTGGCGACCACGGCAAAGCCACGGCCCTGCTCGCCGGCACGCGCCGCTTCCACGGCCGCATTCAATGCCAGGATATTGGTCTGGAAAGCGATGCCGTCGATCACGCCGATAATGTCGGCGATCTGTTTCGACGAGTCGCTGATGGTGCCCATGGTGGCCACCACTTGCGCCACCAGCGCGCCGCCCTTGACGGCCACGTCGGAGGCCGACACGGCCAGCTGGTTGGCCTGGCGCGCGTTGTCGGAATTCTGCTTCACGGTCGAGGTCAGTTCTTCCAGCGACGAGGCGGTTTCTTCCAGGCTCGACGCCTGCTGTTCGGTGCGGCTCGACAGGTCGAGGTTGCCCGAGGCGATTTCATTGCTGGCGGTGGCGATCGCGCCGCTGCCGTCGCGCACGCCGCGCACGGTGGCCGACAGGCGGTCCTGCATCTGCTTCAGGCCGCCCAGCAGGGCGCCCATTTCATCGTGGCGCTCGATCACGATATCGTTGGCCAGGTTGCCGTCGGCAATCGCGTCGAAGTGGCGCAGCGCCTGGTCCAGCGGACGGAAGATGGCGCGCAGCAACAGGATGCTGGAGACGACGATCATCAGCAGGCCGATCACCAGGCCGGCAATGGCCACGCCCACTTGCGTATCGTACTTGGCCTGGCTGGCGGCATACATGCTGGCAGCTGCCGTGATCTGGAACTGGGTCAGCTTTTCAGCGGCGCCGTCCATCGTGCGGTACAGCGGCGTCATGCCCGTCATCATCAAGGCGTCGGCCTGTTCCGTCTTGCCTTCGCGCAGGGCCTTGCCCAGCGCCAGCAGGCCGTTGTTGATGTAGTCGCTGCGCTTCTTGTCCAGGTCGTCGGACAGGATCTTTTCTTCCGGGCTTTGTGGCAGCGCCAGGTAGACTTTCCACGACTTGTTCGACGAGTCGATGAATTGCTCGCCGCGCGCGACGATATCCTTGGCGTCGGCCGCTTCCGGGTGCACCACTGCGCGGTCGATCGTAAAGCGGGCGCGGCCCAGCAGGATCTGCGATTCGCCGATGGCTTGCGTCGAGGCCAGCTGGTTGCTGTAGACCTCGTTCAGGGTATTGTTGGCCGACTTCAGGCCCAGGATGCTGGTGACGCCCAGGATGGCGATCAGCAAGCCGAGCACGGTCATGGTGACGATCAAGCGCAGCTTGATGGTGATGTTGGATGACATAAATTTTCCTTGAGCAAACCCATAGGAGCGCAGTCGTCCTTGTAGAACGGCCGGCGTCATGGATGAACGATTTGTCTGTGTATGCAGTTGACGGAGTGTTGTGCGGCGGCAGGGAAAAGGCAGCCCACTCGTATCAGGAGAGAGGCGCGAAAAACAATTCAGGGTTTTTCGCGCATTTTTTTATTTCTTGATTGCAAGGCTACAGGGAATATTTGCTATGGGCAATATATGGCTGCAAAAATCACGCTTTGTCACCGGAGACTGACGTTTTTTTGTCTATCTGCCCACCTTGTCATGCTTTTAATCCATTCATTTCTGCGCCAACTCTTTATTCACGTTCCATATTGCTGTTTGTCACTTCGCGCGAACAAGGGCCGCTGCACGGTCTGCGCCAGCAACACGCCCAGCAGCGACACGCCACCGCCGATCAGGTGGAAAGCGTGCAGGCTGTCGTGCAGCCAGACGATGGCCAGCAGCGCCGTCAATCCCGGCAGCAGGTTGACGAAAATGCTGCAGCGGTTCGGCCCCAGCAATTTGACGCCTTCGATCCACAGGAACGACAGCAGGATGGAAGACGCCAGGCCCGCATAGGCGATCAGCGGCACAGTGGCGGCGTTCAATGGCGCACTGCCCTTGGGCAAACGCAGGAAGAACGGCAGCATGCACAGCAGCGCCGCCAGGGCCTGGCAGTAGATCGATTGCCAGGCGGGCACGGCCAGGCGCCAGCGGCGCAGCAGCACGCCGTACAGGGCAAACACCAGGCAGGCCAGCAGCATCAGCGCATCCCCCGCATGCACGCCCTGGTGCAGCAGCGCCAGCACATCGCCGCGCCCCACCAGGTACAACAGGCCGCCGAACGACAGCATGCCGCCCGCCGCCATGCCCAGCGTCAATCGTTCGCCGAGCAGCAGCACGCTGAGGATCGCCGTCATCAGGGGTGCCAGCGCCGTGACGATCGCCATATTGGTGGCGGTGGTGCTTTCGGCCGCGCGGTACGACAGGCTCTGGAACAGCGCCATCGACATCAGGCCGCACAGCGCCAGCTGCCACCAGTGGCGGCGGATGGCGACACGGTTGCGCCACAGCGGACGGATCACGAACGGCGTCATCACCAGCAGCACCAGCACCAGCCGGTAAAAGGTAATGGCGGCAGGGGCGATGCTGGCGGCGGCCAGCTTGGAGACCACCACGTTGCCGGCCCACAGCAGCATGGCGGCCAGCGGATAGAGGTAATGGCGGGGATGGATTTTGTCGTGGGCAAGCATGCAGGCTCCGGCGTGTATTTACGGAAAACCATCATGCCGCAGCCGCGGTGCGCTTTCTCGCGCTAATATGCCGCAAGCTATCGCAAAACTGACGCATCATGCATATTGAATCGAACTATCAGGAACTGCTGCCTGTCACCGCGCGCGCCATGGCGCTGGCGGTCGACTATGCGCACGGTCACGTGATCTCGGTGCACCGCCACTCGCATGCCCAGCTGATCCATGCCATCGAAGGCGTGATGACGATCGAAACCGACAGCGGGCGCTGGGTGGTGCCGCCCACGCGCGGGGTGTGGCTGCGGCCCGGCGTCGAGCACCAGATCCGCATGAGCGGCGACGTAAAAATGCGCACCGTGTTCGTCAACTGCGCCAATTCGCCGCTGCTGCCGCGCCATAGCTGCGTGCTCGACATCAGCCCGCTGCTGCGCCAGCTGATCGTGGCGGCGGTCGATATCGCGCCCGATTTTGCCGATGGCGGGCGCGACTGGCACCTGCTGCAGCTGCTGCTGCACGAACTCGACAGCCTGCCGGTGCTGCCGCTGTACCTGCCGCTGCCGCTGGACGTGCGCCTGCGCGGCATCTGCGCGCAGCTGATGAGGGAGCCCGGTGAACAGGTGACGGTGGCGGCCTGGGCCCGGCAGCTGGCGATTACCGAGCGCAGCCTGCACCGGCTGTTCCAGAAGCAGACCGGCATGCGCTTCGGCCAGTGGCGCCAGCAGGCGCGGCTGCTGCGGGCGCTGGAACAGCTGGCGCAGGGCGGCAAGGTGATCGATGTGGCGATGGACAACGGCTATACCAGCCAGAGCGCGTTTGCGGCGATGTTCAGGAAGCACTTCGGCACCACGCCGACGGCGTTTTATCGCCCGCAACCACAGCCGGGCAAAAAAAATGCTGCTACGCATCAATAATCATGGGAGATTGGGGGCGGGCTTGCTATCATCGCAAGCCTGATAAAACCGCGCTTGTCTATACCGGTTTGCAACCTGATTTGGCACCCACATGACCCAGAATTTTTTCCAGACTTTTATCCTGCTGTTGCTGGTGACCGACCCGTTCGGCAACGTGTCCCTGTTCGTCAATGCGCTGAAAAGCGTGCCCGTCGAGCGGCGCTGGAAGGTGGTGGTGCGCGAATGCGCGATCGCCTTCGGCATCTTGCTGTTGTTCATGTTTTTCGGCCGCCACTTTTTGAAGGCCATGCAGCTGTCGGAAATCGCGCTGCGCATCGGCGGCGGCGTGATCCTGTTCCTGATCGCCATGCGCATGGTGTTTCCGCAACCGTCGAACGGCAACAGCGACCACGATATTGCCGGCGAACCATTCATCGTGCCGCTGGCGATTCCCGCGCTGGCCGGCCCGTCGGCGCTGGCCACGGTGCTGCTGTTTTCCTCGCACGAAGTCAATGAAGTGATCGCCCACGTGGCGGGATTGACCGCGGTAGCATTGGTGTGGCTGGCCGTGTTCCTGTGCGCCGAGCGATTGCAGCGCGCGCTGGGGCCTAGGGTCATGACGGCGTTCGAACGCCTGATGGGCCTGATACTGACGGCGATGGCGATCGAGATGCTGCTGGCCGGTATCCGTGCATTCCTGAAGTCTGTCTAACCTCAAAGGAGACACCATGAGCCGCTGCGCGCATATCCGCATGATGGCCGAATACAACCAGTGGATGAATGCGAGGCTGTATGCGGCGGCAGCCAGCCTGCCGGCCGAGGAACTGCGGCGCGAGCGTGGCGCCTTCTTCGGCTCGCTGCTCGGTACCCTGAACCACATCATGGTGGGCGACACGCTGTGGCTGCAGCGCTACGCGAAACATCCGGCCGGCTTTCCCCTGCTCGACCCGGTCCGCGCCATCACGCCGCCCACCTCGCTGACGCAGCCGCTGTTCGACGATTTTGCGGCGATGCAGGCGCACCGCCACCGGCTCGACCAGGTGATCGTCGACTGGGCCGCGTCGATCACGGAAGCCGATCTCGACCACCTGCTCGACTACCGCAACAGCAAGGGGCCGAACCGGCGCCAGTTCTTTGCGCTGCTGATGCATTTTTTTAATCATCAGACGCATCACCGGGGCCAGGCGACGACCCTGCTGTCACAGGCCGGCGTGGACATCGGCGACACCGACTTACTGGTGTGCATCCCCAATCATTTGCCGTTATAGCGCGCCCCTTGCCACCGGGCCGTGGCCGTTCTCAATCTGGTCCGCGTAGCGGCAAAGGGACACCCTTGCAAAGACGCTGCTCATTGAGCTGCGGGGCCACCTCGTTCCATACGCGCGTGATCTCCTCATCCCACTGCTGGAAGAAATCGGGTTCTTGCAGATGGCGGTGCAATTGCGGTACACGGTCCCGCGGCAACTTATCGAACCAGCCATGCCAGAACTGGCTCGCCGCAATAATGCCATCTTCGACCGTATGTTCCAGCTTGGCATCATCCATTGCGTTGAAATGCACGGCTCGCCGGCGCACATTATCGAGCGTTGCGCGGATAAGGAAAATCATGCGGGCCGAGGGTTGGGGGTGGATGCCGCGAGCGGGCAGCGGCGTCAGCGGTGCACGGGTTCCCTGAAACACATGAAATACCAGCGTCAGGGACAACATGGCGATCCACAGCAGGTATTCAGGATGGTGCGTATGCTTATCGGGCGGTCCGGACAAGGCCAACACCAGATCAAGGCTGCGGCAAATTCCTTCATGGTCCGCCGCCAATTCCAGGACTTGGCGAAACAGTGCCTCTTCGCCAATGGGAATGTCACTCCAGTTAAAGGCTTCGGTAAAATCCGCATTTGTCAAAACCGCTAGTCCGGCTATCGCGCAGTCTGCGGTGCTGCTGATTCAAATGACCAACTTCATGAAAAAAAACAAAAGACAGGCAAAATACAAAGATCAATTGTCGGGTATCGCGCCGCACGTATTTTGAGAACACTTGCTTGACGATGCCAGAAACAGACCCTTCCGTACGAGTTGTCGTATAACTGGCACATTCAGCCGATACATGGTCCAGCTTTTCCAGCAAGCCGTCATTGAGCAATATTTTGTGCACAACCGGCTGATGACTTGACGCGCAAGCGCCCGCGTTCACGCTGGGATCAGGACAAAAACTATAGCTCAAGGTATGGTGCTCATAGCCGATAGCCTGCATGCGCTTCAGGCACGACTCCAGGACCTGCGTCGCTCGCTGCCGAATCTCCACAATGTTCCCCATTCCAGTCCTTTCATGATGTGAAATTCCAGTCTGCGTCGCCGAAATATGTCATTGCAGCATATAAATACATGTTTGACTTGAGAAATTTCAAGACGTTATGAATCGTTAAGGACAAACACTTGGAACGAGACACGTCAAGCATTCGGTTGCCACCCCGGCAATATCAGCAACTTACGGCGCCTTTCCATATCTTATGGCCAGGTAGCCGGAATATGTCGCCAATACTGCGCGTCTTCATCGATTTTCTGGTAGCAAATCTGTTTATAAAAAGCTGAGTTTGCTTGCAGCGACTCCCCACGTTGTTTCCACACGACAACTTGTTTCAGTAGCTGCTTTTTTTGTAACTTGATACAGTTTTTTGTATTGCCGTATGGATTTTTGAGGAACAATTACAGCCTCGCTGCGTTAAGTACTAACCCGTAGCCGATGGACCTCCTCTTTTCTCCGGAAACACGAAAGCAATCATGTCACTCACACAATTCAAGATCGGTACCCGCCTCGGGATCGGCTTTGCCGTCGTTCTCGGCCTGCTGGTGGCCGTGCTGCTGGTCGGCCTGTACTCCATGGGCCAACTGAGCGCCCGTACGCACGATATCGTCGCCGATAAAAACGTCAAGATGGCGGCCGCCAACACCATGAGCGACAACGTGCGCAGCATTACGCTGGCGATCACCAGCGTGGTGGTGGCGCCGACGGACGCGCTGATGCAGGAGCACCTGAACAAGATTGGCGAAGCGCGCAAGAAATACGGCGCGGCCAAGGAAGTGCTGCAAAAGATGGTGTCGACCGACAAGGAAGCGGCGCTGATGTCGCAGCTTGATGCGGCCCTGAAAACCGGCGCGCCGCTCAACAACAAGGTGGTCGAACTGCGCAAGGCGGGCCAGACCGAAGAAGCCGTCACCTTCCTGACGCAGCAAGCCGCGCCCAGCCTGAACAATGTGCTGGTCGCGCTCGACAGCCTGGTAGCCTATGAAGCGCAGCAGGCGGCGCAGGCGGCCGACGATGCGGCCGCGCTGAGCACCAAGGCGCGCACCTCGATGCTGGCGCTGGGCATCGTGGCCCTGCTGCTGGGCGCCTTCGTGGCGTGGATCATCACGCGTTCGATCACCCATCCGATCAATGCCGCCGTGGCGGTGGCCGAAACGGTGGCCTCGGGCGATTTGTCGTCGCGGATCGTGGTCAATTCCAGCGATGAAACGGGCCGCCTGCTGGGCGCGCTGAAAGCCATGAACGACGGCTTGCTGGACGTGGTGGCGCAAGTACGCCACGGCACCGATTCGATCGCCACGGCATCGAGCGAAATTGCCGCCGGCAACCTCGACCTGTCCTCGCGCACGGAAGAACAGGCCAGCTCGCTGGAAGAAACCGCGTCCGCCATGGAAGAGCTGACCTCGACCGTGAAACAGAACGCCGACAATGCGCGCCAGGCCAACCAGCTGGCGAAAAGCGCATCCGAAGTGGCCGTGCGCGGCGGCGATATCGTCTCGCAGGTGGTCGATACCATGGGCACCATCAACCAGTCGTCGAAGAAAATTGTCGACATCATCGCGGTGATCGACGGCATCGCGTTCCAGACCAATATCCTGGCATTGAACGCGGCGGTGGAAGCGGCGCGCGCCGGCGAACAGGGCCGCGGCTTTGCCGTGGTCGCCACGGAAGTGCGCAACCTGGCGCACCGTTCGGCCTCGGCCGCCAAGGAAATCAAGGAACTGATCGCCGCTTCGGTGGCCAACGTGGACACCGGCTCGCGCCTCGTCAATGAAGCGGGCCAGACCATGGGCGACATCGTCGACAGCATCGTGCGCGTGACCGACATCATGGGCGAGATCACCTCCGCCACCCACGAACAGACCCTGGGCATCGAGCAGATCAACATGGCGATCGCACAGATGGATGAAGTGACGCAGCAGAATGCGGCGCTGGTGGAAGAAGCGGCAGCCGCCTCGCAAAGCATGCAGGAGCAGGCGGGCGAACTGGCGCAGGTGGTCAGCTTCTTCAAGACCGGCACGGCGGTGGCGGCAGCCAAACCTGCCACGAAACTGGCGGCGGTACACAGCAGCAAGCCGGCGGTGGCAGCACGCGCACCGGTCGCCAAAGCCGTGCCTGTACGCAAGGCTGTGGCCAACGCATCAGCTACGACGGCACGTCCCGGCGACAGCGAATGGGAAGAGTTTTAAGCAGCTGACAGTTGCTGTGTGACAGAAAGCCAGGCTGGAAGTTGCTGCCTGGCTTTTTTTCGCCTGTAACAACGGTTTTTTTTGCGCCGCAATGCCGGGAATGCACGAAAGCGCAAAACACGCGGGCCGCATACGCTTTACAATCCCCGCTCGCTTTTCAAAATATTGGTCATCATGAATCAGGCAGAACAGCAGCGCCTCCTGGCTATCCTGGAGTATTGGCACAAGATCGAATTCTTTATACCGTTTGACCTGAATCAAATCACGGAAGTTGAAGACCAGTCCACCGTGCGTCTCCTTCATCGTGAACAGCTGGCGCAGTTGCCGCCGCAGTTCTTTACGCAATTGCAGGTCGGCTCGGACCGCGAGATCGACGGCTTTTCCCTGTTCCTGGGCGTGTTCGACAAGGGCGAAATCGGCAAGGCCGTGCCGGCCGGTGCGGAAAGCATTGCCGACACGGAAAAAACGGAACTGGTCGGGCGGTCGTGTTTTGCCCGCCTGGGCCTCAATGCACTGGGCGAACCGCAGTTCGATCCGGTGTCGGTATCGACCCTGCCATGGGCGCTGGGCCGCCCGCGCACGGCCGACTGGGCCGGTTTGACGCTGGATGCCTGGAGCGACAGCCAGCTGGCGCTGCAGGACAGCCTGCGCAATTTCGCCGCCGCCCGCACGCCGGCGCCGGTGGTCGATGCGGCAGGCCATGTCTCGACACCGTTGTCGGGCATGGAGATCGCCGCGCTGGCGCACCTGCTGATGGACTGGGCCAATTTTCATCCGTCGTCGGCGCAGCCGCTGGCGGTGCTGGAAATTCGCACGCGCAAGAAACGCCCGCCCAAGGAGGCCACGCTGCCCGGCATCGAACCGGCCGAAAACCGCGCGCTCGACTTTGGCGACCCGGTCGAACCGGCGATCGACATCCTCAACAGTTTTTACCTCGATGACCTGGAACAGATCATCCGCGCACTGCGTGGCGGCAAGCTGCCGGCCTCGCTGGCGGCCTACCTGACGCCGCTGGCGCAGGACGCGCGCATCGACCTGTACAGCGCCGACGGCCGCCAGGCGCTGGCCGCCATGCTGAACCCGGCCAACATGAACCGCGGCCACTGGCTGGAAGACTCCAGCTATGCGATGAGTTTGATGCAGCAGTTCGCCATCCATGGCGCGCGCACGGGACTGCAGGAGCGCGGCATTTTTTCCGTCAACGGTCCGCCCGGCACCGGCAAGACCACCCTGCTGCGCGAACTGTTTGCCGACAATATCGTGCGCCGCGCCAGCGTGCTGGCCTGCCTGGACCGCGCCGCCGACGCGTTTATCGGCAAGGTCGCCGTCGCCTTCGAAGGCGTGCGCGACCCGATCACGATCGCCCGCCTGCGGCCCGAGCTGACGGGCTTTGAAATGGTGGTGGCCTCGTCGAACAATGCTGCGGTGGAAAACATTTCCGGCGACCTGCCCAAACCGAAGCAGCTGGGCAAGGAATGGGCGCGCACGCGCTATCTGGACAGCGTGGCGCGCCGCGTGGCAGCCGATGGCAATGGCGCCAACCGCCTGCTGGCCGAGGAAGAAACGCCGTGGGGCATGATCTCTTGCGCGCTGGGCAACAGCAGCAACCGCCGCCGCTTCATCAGCAACTTTTATGATGACGACTGGGACAAGAGCACGCCGCGCAAGACGCCGAACCTGCAGAATATCCGCCAGTGGCTGGCCAGCTACCAGGGCGTGGGCTTTGCGCAGGCCTCGCGCGAATTCCGCGAAACCGAACACGTGGTGGAAAAAGCATTGGCCGAGCAGGCGCAGTACGCGAGCCTGTGGCAGTCGGTGGGCACCTGCAGCGAGCAGGAATTCCTGCAGGCCAGCGTGGACACGCTGCGCGCGGCCGAAGTGGAAATGGAATCGGCCAACGAAGCGCTGGCCAGCGCGCTGGCCCAGCAGGACACTTTATTGGCCAGCAAGAAGGACTTGCTGGAAGAAGAACGGCTGGTGGCGTTGACCGAACCCGGCTTTTTTGCCAAGCTGTTCCGCACCGCGCCGGCGCGCGCGTTCAAGGACGCCGTGCTGGCCAACGCCGAAGCGCAGCGCCAGACTGCGCGCGACATCTCGGCCATCAAACTGCTGTTGAAGGGCGAACTGGAGCCACGCTGCGAGCGGGCCCGCAACAGCCTGCACTTCGCGCTGCGCGGCGCCCAGTCGCGCGAACGCGAGTGGGATGACAGCACGGAAATGCTGCGCCGCGCGCGCCTGCGCTTCCCGACCATCGGCTCGCCGGCCTCGCTGGAAGAACTCGACGGCGACGCGCTGCAGGTCCAGGGCCTGTGGCATGAACCGGCGCTGGCGCGCCTGCGCTCGCGCCTGTTTGCCAAGGCGCTGGCGCTGCACGAGGCATGGCTGGCCGAAGTGGCGAAAAAAGGAGGCCCCGGTTTTGGCGGCAACCTGCTGGCCGTGTCGAAATTACTGAAAAACAAGCGCGCCTACGACCAGTCGCATATCGCCATGGTCTGGCAAAGCCTGTTCATGGCGGTGCCGGTGGTCTCGACCACCTTTGCTTCGTTCTCGCGCCAGTTCCAGGGCATGGGCGCCGAGTCGCTGGGCTGGCTGTTTATCGATGAAGCGGGCCAGGCCGTGCCGCAGGCGGCCGTCGGCAGCATCTGGCGCGCAAAACGAACTGTGGTGGTGGGCGATCCGCTGCAGATCGAACCGGTGTTTACGGTGCCGCCGCGCCTGGTGCACACCTTGTCGGCGCTGTCCGAGCACACGCAGGATGGCAGCTACGCCCCCACTGCCGCGTCGGTGCAGACGCTGGCCGACAGGGCCAACCGCTACGGCGCGCTGGTCAACGCAGCCAGCCCCCATCCGCTGTGGATCGGCAGCCCGCTGCGCGTGCACCGCCGCTGCGTCGAGCCGATGTTTTCGCTGGCCAACGCCATCGCCTATGAAGACAAGATGGTGTATGGCCTCGCCGAGCGCACGCCGCCGGCCGGCAGCCGCGGCCTGACGCGCGGCTCGAGCCGCTGGATCGACGCCATCGGCCCCGTCAGCTACAAGCAGGTGGTGCCGCTGCAGCTCGACTTCGTGCTGGAAGTGCTGCTGAAACTGTACCGCCGCGACGGCAAGCTGCCGGCCATGTACCTGATCACGCCCTTCAAGGCGGTGCGCAACGAACTGCGCGCGCGGATCGTGGACATGGACTGGGACCGCCGCCTCGGCTACGGCAAGGCGCCCACGCCGCGCGAACTGCGGCAATGGGCCAGCCAGATGGTGGGCACCGTGCACACCTTCCAGGGCAAGGAGCAAAGCGTGGTGATGCTGATCCTGGGCGCCGACGACAGCACCGCTGGCGCCGCGCAATGGGCGGCCGGCACGCCGAACCTGCTGAACGTGGCGCTGACGCGCGCCCGGCACTACGTGTATATCGTCGGCAACCCGCTGCTGTGGGGACAATTGCCGCATTTTGCTCCGGCCTGCGAGCAGCTGGCGCATACGGGGATGCATGAGTTTTTGGTG